>JAITFC010000108.1 GCA_031281635.1 Puniceicoccales bacterium
CGCTGTCTCGCTGTCTCGCTGTCTCGCTGTCTCGCTGTCTCGCTGTCTCGCTGTCTCGCTGTCTCGCTGTCTCGCTGTCTCGCTGTCTCGCTGTCATTTTAGCATTTTACCCGAGTGGCCGGGCGATGCAAGGGAAAAGTGAAAAAAATTTACGACTACCTTCCGGCGGGCACAGGCTCCCGGGATATTTCTATTTTTCCGGCAAAATGTTCCACGGAACACCTTGAGACCGAGCAAAACAAAGAAATCTCAGCATCGTACCATGTTCTGGCGGAGAGGATGGGATTCGAACCCATGGTACCGGGAAGGTACACAGCATTTCCAGTGCTGCACGATCGGCCGCTCTGTCACCTCTCCATCCGACACGGACGAAAGGGAAATTTTAGCGAATCGTCAATGCTACTTTTTGATAGAAATGCTGGAAATATTCGACACCTTGCGACGGAGTCCTGCGGCGTATTTTTTTCTCGCCAAACGGAAACTGTCGCCTAGCATGCGCGGCCGTGAATGCTGCAAATGCTATTACTCTGTCGCGATTTCCGATGCTCTTTGTCATTGCTGCGCTGCTCTATTGGCCGTTCCCGTTTGCCCGCACGCTCGCGTTTGGTTTTTACCTGGCAACCGGATTTTCGGACTGGTTAGACGGCTACATCGCGCGCCATTGCCAGATGGTGTCTAATTTTGGCCGCTTCATGGATGCGCTATCCGATAAAATTCTCACTTTAGGACTGCTCATTTTGTTTCTGACACTGCAAATTTTGCCGCCGATCACACTATTTGTCGTGCTGTTGATGCTTGGTCGGGAGTTCTTTGTAACCGGGATTCGCCTTCTGGCCATCAGTAAATCCATCGTCATATCCGCGGAACGTTCCGGAAAAATCAAAACAATCGTACAGATGGTATCCATTGGAGCATTTATTTGCGCCGAAGCCATTGACTATGACTTCCAATTCATTCCGTACTCCGGCGCCCTCGCGATGGCCATGTATTATTTCGGGATGCTGCTGTTCATTGTGGCAACATTTTGTGTTATCGAATCCGGCATTCATTATGCTATGAAGTACAGGAATTTATTCGACGGATGACGCAATCAGGGGTATGCGAAAAAATTTGCCCACAAGCATGTTCTCCGGAAACTTTTCGCTAATCAACTGCTCTTACCCCCTTCGTACGCAGAATATTAGCAACTTCATATATTTTTCTGCTGACCCAGGCGTCCGTGGCAGCATAGCGCAATTGGTCCTCAGTCAGAGGGAATTTCGCCCAATTGGAAGTCTGTTCTTTTTTCGATATGCGCACTCCAAGAAAATTTGCGCAGAGTTTTCGGAGACCACGGTCACGGACGCCCAGTTCCTCCGTTACGGCACTTAGCTCCACAAATCCACGAGCCGCAAAAGGTTGCATTTTTTGAAGATGGTGCACATCATCTGCCACGCCAACGCAGACTTTTAGCACACGTTCGGCCTCGAAAATCTCTTTCAGCGTGGGAATCCCGCCACATGCTGATAGTTGAAAAATTACAACGTACTCTTCGGAAGCAACTTGCACCAATGATGGATCGTAGTATTGGCCCCTATGGAATGCCGGACGCGTTTCCGTATCGAAACCAAGGTAGTCGCAATGAAGTAGTTGCGGAATTATTTTTTTGGCGGCATGAGGATCGTTCAAAAAAAGAATCTTGCCTTCGTAGCGCCAAAGTGGCAAGTTCTCGAGCATCGTTCGGTCGATGGCGGAGAAAATCTGGTCTGGCGGCAATTTATTCATGATTACTTTCGCAGTGAATGGCTATGACGGAGAATCATCGGGGGAGGGACGGCGGCAAGTATGAGTGAGCAACATCGGGAAGGTCCAAGCGTTGCACAGGGGGTAGCGCGCGCAAAATCATGGAATTTTGCACCGCCGGTGGGCGATCTGGTGACCAAGGAACTCATGACGCAACAGCTAGCGGAATTTCTAGGGAATTCGGAGAATTTTACGATCAAAAAAATCGGTGAATCGTGTTTGCGTCGCATTAGTGTTCCCGTCGATGATGTTACGGATGTTATTTGGCAGAAATTGCGCGATGAAATGCTAAAAAAACTTTTACAGGCCGGCGGCATTGGCATCGCCGCACCTCAAGTGGGTGTCAACGCGCGCTGCTGCATCGTCGACTTGCCTCCCTGTGTCGGGATCGGTGATGTCAATGTCTTGCGCTTCAATGGTAGAAATTTGCTGCACGAAAAAAAAATGCTTCCGCGGCTATTCATGCTAAATCCGCAAATTACGGAAAAATCGACACAATTGCGGGGACTGCCCGAAGGCTGTCTGTCTGTTCCGGAGCGCCGTGCGGGTGATGTCATGCGGCCGTGGCAGGTAACCGTTGAATTTTTCGACTGTGATGGGAAAAAAAATGTTGTCATCGCCGATGGATACGCGGGTCGCTGCTGCCAACATGAGATTGACCACCTCGACGGAATTCTATATGTCGACTATTTGCAAAATCTCTAGAATCACTTCGCCTCGTCTTAGAGAAGTTGAGCAGCCGCAGCAATCGCCGTCAAAATTCTTTTGGAATGATGCGGGCAACTTTCAGAGGAAGTGAAATAAAATTTTCGTAAACGTAAAATTTCCCTACAATTCTTCTTACGGAGAGTTTGTAGATGAAAAAAACAAAAGAAGAATTGGCCCAAAAGGCAGAATATCAGGCGAAACTCCGAGATTTATGCAAAAATTCCGAATGCGCACGCTGTCTAACTCTGATAACCTCCTCTTCAGGGACTACGAGACCGAATAAACCGCGCAACAATAAAAATAATTTCCTCGTTTCAGAAAATATATTTGCCTTTGCGGGAGATTGTGTCAGAATATGTACATGGGTAGTTCGTCGTTTGATTCGTCTGCGCACTTTTATGCTAAAAACGCCGACTATGGGAGATCCGCTGCCAGGGTGATTATTGACTATAGTATTGTTGAGGACAAGAAACCTACCACTGCAGATCTTAAAGCTTTCAGTGAAAAGCTTCGTAATATCCAAAACAACAAAAATATAAAGTTAGACAAAAGTGTTGCTCGAAGATTTCTCGAATTAAATGGGCATACTTCTGAACTTGTTATATCCTTTTTATTATGGATTCATTAGAAACATGATTATATGGTCGCATCTCTTTTCGGAGAATGCAGAAGAAGAACTTCCAACGCTTCTTATGCTGTAGAGACTTTTACGCAATACGAAGAAGGCCAACAAACAAATGAAACGATTGCGAGGTATCTCCAGACATATAATGTGTCATGCTATGCTTTGAATATAGAAACTTTGCAACTACAGTCGCCATGTGCATATGGTCTTTTAGCGCTTATGGAGAAAAATCCAAACCTTGTTTTTCCGGAATTAATTGGCGGCAATAAGGAATTTTACACTTCACTTCTCAATGGAAACGCGTTTCAAGTAGTAAAAGCATGTGTGAAATTCGCGCAACAATATCATAGAATAGTAAAAGAATTATTAGACAGCGGAGAACGCGCTAAAGCAGCTGCAGGAGCGCATTTCCTTACGCAATTTATTCAAATAATATTTGAAAAAAGTGACCCTGAAAAAACAGGAAAAATGTTCATGGCGTCGCCTTGGACGACAGAGGAGGGCGGAAAACTGAAAGCGAATCTAGCAAGTGTGCAACAAAAAGCACAAGATGTTATTGCTGCAGCAGAATCACTGGCACCACAACCAGAACCACCACCAGCAGCAGTCGCTGCCGCCGCGCCTCAATAAGTAGCCAAGGTCTAGCACATGGTGGTAAGCACATGCTTGGTAGGAGGGATTTGACTACATTCGTCCCTTTGTTTTGCGGTATGCTAAAAGATCCACCAGAGGCTATCGCCAAATATGCCATTGGGCGCCTTCGATTGCTCTCGATTCCCTGACTCCTTTCGATTTTTGTCTTTGGAAGAAAAAAGCTTGAAAGATGTCTCTGGGCGCAAATATTTGTGGGATGAAGCAGAGGAGCGTATTGCGGCGGATGGCTGTCCGCGGAAGAGGCTTGCACAGTGGACAGGAAGTCACGGTACGCATTTATCCGGCGGCGGAAAATTTTGGCATATGTTTTCGGCGCACTGACTTGCTCGGCCAGCCGGAATTGCGACCGGACATCGAAACCGTTGGCGACCTCGTGCGCTGCACAACGCTATCCAAGGGAGATGTGCGCATAAATACCGTCGAACACCTACTATCGGCAATTTCCGGCCTTGGCATTGACAATATTCTTGTGGAAATTGACGGAGGGGAGCCACCGGTGCTGGATGGTTCCGCGCGGGAATTTGCTAACCTTTTGCAGCAGGCCGGGATAGTGGAACAGGAGGCCAATCGCGCGGTATTTGCGCTGCCGAAACCGGTCTGCGTATCCGAAGGCAATCGAACTATCTTAGCGGTTCCCTACGATGGCCTGAAGGTTACTTGCACTTCCGCCGACGACCGCGGTGCTCACGCGCAGCATCTTTCACTGGAAATCACGCCGGAAACTTACTTCGCGGAAATTGCACCGGCGCGCACGTTTGTTCTCTATGAGGACATTGAAAGACTTTTAAAAATGGGAAAAATTCAGGGCGGTAGTCTGGATTCCGCCGTCGTTATTAAGGAAAATCAAATTCTCAGCCAGGAACCGCTGCGTTTTCGCGACGAATTCGTTCGCCATAAAATGTTGGACATCATCGGCGACATTACCCTGCTAGGGAAACCATTGCACGCGCACATCATCGCCGTGCGCCCCGGCCACGCACTCAACGCCCGATTCGTCAAGGCCGTCCGTGACTGCATGCTGGAGCAAACTCCGTCTACCGCACCAATAAAGAAGGCAGCGGAACCGGCAACCGTGGCACTGAACATTCGCCAAATCACAAATTTAATCCCCCATCGCTACCCTTTTTTGCTCATTGATCGCGTGCTCGAAGTAGATGATGATCACCTAGTTGCCATAAAAAATGTCACCATCAATGAGCCATATTTTGCGGGGCATTTCCCCGGTCGTCCCGTTTTCCCCGGCGTTTTGCAAATTGAGGCCATGGCGCAGGCAGCCGGAGTGATGATGCTGCGGCGCGTCGGAACCGCGGGGAAATTAGCATTTTTCATGAGCTGCGACCGGGTGAAATTTCGCCGAATCGTCGAGCCGGGCGACCAACTGCGCATCGGAGTGAAATTGCTGCGCCACCGCGGGGAGAAAATTGCAGTGGCCAGCGGAATTTGTACCGTTGATGGTCAAGTTGCTTCTACGGCAGAACTTATGTTTACCCTCGTCGCTGACAGTGTAGATTAATAAGTGTGTGTCTCTGTGCGTTTTGTTTTTACAGTGAAAGCCAAAAAGAAATTTTTCACCCGCTAGTGACTCAAATGGATTCCCAAAAACATTTTTGACGAAATTTTTTTAAAATTTCGCATTGACATCCCTCTCTAGAAGAGCATTCCCGTCTCGGAGGTTATTATGAATGAAATAC
>JAITFC010000051.1 GCA_031281635.1 Puniceicoccales bacterium
CCTGACTCCTGACTCCTGACTCCTGACTCCTGACTCCTGACTCCTGACTCCTGACTCCTGACTCCTGACTCCTGACTCCTGACTCCTGACTCCTGACTCCTGACTCCTGACTCCTGACCATAAAAGAATTTTTATGAAAATTCCTACGCTCTGCAAGAACTTTTTTTTAAAAATTTCACAAATTTTCAGCACTGCCCAGAACCTGCTTCGCCAAAGGATTGGAGTGGAACTGGGTGCAATTTGGTGCCGGTCCCCAGTGAATGGGACGTCTATTCTCCCTCTTCGGCTTCGACGACCGTACTTACTCCAATGAGCGCATCACCTTGATTCAAATTGATTAGCCGCACTCCCTGCGTCGTGCGACCGATGATGCGTATATCGGATACTCGCGTGCGCACCGCCTGACCTTGGCGCGTAAATAGCATAATTTCTTCGTCGTCGCGGACGCTCAGAGCGGCACAAATCGGCGCTTTGGTGCGCATGGCGATGACTCCGATTCCCCCGCGATTTTGCAGGCGGTACTCTTCGTAGCGCGAACGTTTCCCGAGACCATTTTCCGTGGCCAAAAGCAGCGATGCGGACGGATCGACCACGGTGAGCAGTTTTGTTTCGTCGCCGTCGCGAAGAGAAATCCCCCGAACGCCTCTGGTGTTGCGCCCCTGGACGCGCAGACATGACTCGTGAAATTTTACGGACATGCCCAATTTTGTCACCAGCATCAATTCATCGTTGCCGGAAGTGAGATGCGCCGCAATGAGTTGATCTCCTTCGTCTATTTTGATGCCGATTTTCCCATTTTGACGAAAATTCGCGTATTCGTGCAGCGCCGTCTTTTTCACGACTCCTCGCCGCGTTCCCAAAACAATATTTTGGTCCGCCTGGAAGTCTTTCACGCAGAGCATGGCGGCGATGCGTTCTCCGTCCTGGGTCTCCAGCAAATGCGTCAGCGATCGTCCCCGCGCCGTCCGCGCCGCCTCGGGGATTTCGTAGACTTTCTGCACGTAGAGACGGCCATTGCCCATGAAAAATAGGATAAAATCGTGTGTGGAAGCGGAAAAAAGATGTTCTACGCAATCGGATTCGCGTTGTCCAGCTCCGATAACTCCCTTGCCTCCACGTTTTTGCGTATTATAGGCATCCACGGCAGTGCGCTTGATGAAACCCTCCCTGGTGATGGAGATGACGCAGCCTTCGTTGGGAATCACGTCTTCCATGCGGAATTCCCCCTCCAGCGGAATGATTTGCGTTTTTCTTTCGTCACCGTAGCTATCTCGCAAATGTAACAATTCTTCGCGAATGAGCCCCATCAGCACGGTCGCGTCCGCCAGAATTTTTCCGTATTCCTCGATCAGCGTAAGCAATTGCGTCCTCTCGTCATCGATTTTTACGCGCTCCATTCCGGTCAATTGGTAAAGTCGCAGTTCCAGCACCGCGTCCGCCTGAGTTTCATCCAGGGGAAATAGTTCCAGCAATTTCTTTTTCGCCTCGTCCCTAGTATTTGCCGCGCGAACGATGCGCACGAATTCGTCCAAATTATCCAATGCAGTGCAAAAGCCCGCCAATATGTGTTCCCGCTCGGAGGCCTTTCGCAGTCGGAAGCGCGTGCGACGTGTGAGTACTTCGCGGCGATGTTCCAGAAATAATTCCAGCATCTCTTTGATATTCATTTGCTTGGGCCGCTTGCCGTCCAGTGCCAGCAAAATGACGCCGAAGGAACTTTCTAACGGGGTATGTTTAAATAGCTTATTGACAACGACTCTTGCCGATTCGCCCCGCTTCAATTCTAGCACAATGCGCGTATTTTCGTCGGATTCGTCGCGAATTTCCGAGATTTCGTCGATGACTTTTTCCGTGACCAGTTGGGCGATTTTTTCTACGAGCGATGCCCGATTGACGCAGTAGGGGATTTCAGTGATAAGTACTTGTTCTCGACCATTTTTCCCTTCTTCGCAGGAAACTTTTCCACGCACGTGGACGATGCCGCGGCCCGTGCGCAAATACTGGCGAATTCCTTCAAAGCCAACAATTTCACCACCAGTTGGAAAATCCGGTCCGTGCACAATGTCGGTTAAACTTTCCACAGATGTGTGCTGGTCATCGATGAGGGCGACGGCGGCGTCGATAATTTCCCTGGCATTGTGCGGGGGGATATTCGTTGCCATGCCCACGGCAATTCCCGTGGAGCCATTGAGCAGCAGGTTTGGGAGAGCTCCTGGGAGAACGGTCGGTTCGAGGACACTTTCCTTGTAATTTGGCATGAAATCCACGGTCTCCTCGTCCAAGTCACGCAGCAGTTCCTCGGCGAATTTTTGCAATTTGCACTCCGTGTAGCGGTAGGCGGCGGCAGAATCTCCGTCAATGGAACCAAAATTTCCTTGTGGAAAGACAAGTGGATAGCGCATGACCCATGACTGGGCGAGCCGCACGAGAGCATCGTAGACGGAAGCATCGCCGTGCGGGTGATAATTCTTCAGCACTTCACCGATGACGCCGGCGCACTTGTCGAATTGGCGGTTGTGCAGCAAGCCTTCCCGCAGCATGGCGTACAAAATCCTCCGCTGCACTGGCTTTAATCCGTCCCGCACGTCGGGAAGAGCCCGACTCACAATGACCGACATGGAGTACTCCAAATAGGACGACTGCATTACCGCCACGATATTGCAATCACTCCCCCTTGGCCCCACGCCGTTTTCGTCTTTTACAGCTACTGTTCCGTCCATGTGCGCGCGAAGACTTGCCAGGATCCAACGAATCGCAAGGAATTTTCAGAAATTTTTTTGGTGACGGGTGTGAAACCTGCAACTGTTTGGTCCCACATAGATCTGTCTCCATTAGTAGATCTTTTAACGTACCGCAAAACAAAGAGACGAAACAAGTAAAATTTTTTAAAAATGATGCGCTCCTGTTTGTGGGTGTTATTTTTTCGTAAATTCGCCATTAGGCTCGTCTTCGGGCGATAGCAGAATCGGGCCTGAGCGACAGGCCGCTTCTGCCCCAGTTTGCCTGTCGAAATCGTATGCTATCGTGCCAGTGCGGCTGTGCCCCGACGCGGCGCCTAGCCCTGTCCCAGAGGCAGATGCGGTGAAACTTTTCGCAAAAAAACTATGCGGCAAATTGCGAGGTGTAGCGATCGTCGGATGGCCGCTAAGAATACGTTGCGAGTTGAATAGTCCGGAATTGCGTTTAGCGTATGCCCAAGCGCTGCAATCCGAAGGAGGGTCGGGTAAACTATTGGGGATGCTGTTTTGGCTTAAAGATAATTGTCAAGACATATCGGCGAGCCCATCTGTGGTGCTACCAAATTTCGAAATAAGCATGCTGCCAGATGTTGCTCCGAAGTTTTCCGAAAATGCAAAGCGTGCCAATGAGTCCATCTATCGTATTCTGATCGCGCAACCGAATACTAAAGCTGATCCACTTGCAGGTCTGCTATACCGTTCTTCCGATTCAACGCTGCGTGCCAGATTTGGATGGTTGTTGCAATCGCTCGGCGATTTTGATACTCTAGTACTTAATCATGAATACGACAAGTATGACTCAGATGGCCATGGATATGAGAGAAAAAGTGTGAATGGTGCGGCGCGTTACGCGCCGCAGTGAAGCGCTTTTGTAGCCATTCGTTTTTATACTGGTTGAGTATCCGCTGGAAATTGCACTGGAGGATTCCCGATGTTTTTAGAATGTTTTCCGGAACGGCGTGACGTCATGGCTTTTATGAAAACGCTCCAAGTGGTCAACGAAGGCTCCGTAGATATCATTCGCTGCGAAGTGGTCGCAAAATTCCTTTAAGCCGTTTTCGCCCATTAATTTACACAGCTGTGGCGTCCGCAATAGGCGATCAAAGTGCGAATGCAGCATTTCGTAGCTACCGGCCGGGAAAGTTAAGCCGCAGTTGCAACGGCTGAGCAATTCGGCGAAATCTCCCGGGAGAGAAGAGATTACTGGCACTCCCATAGAGAGAAAATCGAGCGGTTTGTTGCGGATGTCGAGTCGGTGGACATTTTTGTACGGCAGAAGTCCGATGGATGTCACGGCGAGGAGGCGGTAGAGACTTGTCCTGTCTAACCAGCCGACAACTGTTAAATTTGGCAATTTTGGCTGATTTTTTTCAAAAAGTTGCAATCCGGGACCTTCTCCGGCAACGATAAATTGTACCGACTTCCCATGGCGGCCAAATGAATCGTACATTAGTTTCAGCACGAGTTTCCCGTCGAAGGAAGCGCCGGCCCGGCCAATGTAAGTGACGATCATCTTGGCGTCTTCGGCATGGATGCCGCGTAAAAATTCCTTGCGATCCTCTTCGTCGGAAAAAATCTTCTTTGGAGGTTCTTCGCATCCGACTGGAAAAACCACATCCCACGGTCCCAATTTTCGGTCCGCCTGCTTCACGCCCCAGCGCAAACATTCCGTTGAAATTGCCGTTATTCCACGGGCGCGGTAGAAAATCTGCCGGGCGCGGCGGCGGTCATGGCGCAGGAACCATTTCGCGATCGGTCGCAGCAAAAAGTGCAAACTCGCCAGCAAAGAATCTGGCCAGGTGTCGCGCACGTCAACGATGAGAGGAACTCCATGGGCGTTGGCATAGTCGGCGACGCGGCGGGTAAGTCTAAGCGGCGGAACGGAACAGAGGATGACATCGGGAATGCTTTCTTCGGATATGGAGGCCGAGAAAGCATCGGCCAGTTCGCGATCGTGTTGGAAATGGTCAAAGGAAACACTTGTCCGATAGGCCGTTGGACCGTGCAAAAACCGGTAGCGCAGACGCGAACCAAATGAAACCGTTTGGCAGTCGAGAAAACGAAACGATTTTCTGAGATGATTAAAGGTTGACGTCCAACGCATTACGCAATGACCACGCTCCACAAGGCGGTTAACCAGCATTTCTGCGCGAAAACAGCGGCCATTGCCATCCACGAACGAAATCGGTTCCCCAACCTGTATTACCCAAATGTTCATCGCGCGGACGAGTATCATTTAAAATATGCCACACTGTCCAGAACCATTTTTGCAGTTTCACCCGCTTTCGAGCCATCTAAGAAAACGGGACCCAGACAACGCGCGATACCAAATACGACCGACCCCGATTTAGCGGCGCAAAATTCCCGTCCTGCGCCACTAACACTATCTCAAACCGGAGGCGGAATTCCGGTTCGCATAGATTCTGGGTTCCCTTTTGCTGCGAAATGTTCCCGAACTTTTATTGCGGCATTCCCGACGGCGCGTGACACCGAAATATCGCGCCCTTTATCAAGTCCATATGCTGCACCGCCACCAGCTACCACACCACCCAAGACAATAGCGGCAGGCACGATAGCAGGCAGCGATGACGGTAAAAAAATTACGACCGCCACCGCAGCTCCCCCGCCAACTATTCCACCAATAATAGCAGAGTTTCTGGCGCGGTCCTCATTGACTCTCGCATCCACGTTATTGACTCTCGTATCCACGTTATCGACTCTTTCGCCCACAGCAGCAACCGCTGTCACGAGCCTTTCATTATCTGCCCTGAGCGCTGCCAACTCGGCTCGCACGCTCCCGAAAGCTTCCAGCAATTCACGGTTCGTCGGCTGCGCATTTCCCAAGTCAGTTTTCTCTGCCAGCGGCGCAACCTCATTCCGCAACCTTTGAGCCTCTCTCCCTCGTTCCTAAAGCATCCATTTTTATACCCCTTTTCTCCGAATCCAAAACCACGGACAAACACCCGCGGAGATTCACGGCAAAAATTGAAAAAAAAGCAATGGTATTCGGAAACTTTCTTTTGTTTTGCATTTTTTTAAAATAGTGTCGCAACTTCCTCTGGATGATGTGTTTGTGACTTTGCGCGACAAAATCCCAGCGCTAACTCGTTCAAATCTCCATAGATGCGCTCAGCACGGCATCTTGCACATGCTAACGAAGTTTAAACACCCGTGGACCAACGGTTTAGTGGAGCGCATGAACTGTTCCATCAAAGAGCAAACTGTGAAAATATACTTCTACGAAACGCTGAATGAACTCGGGAAGCACTTGATACTGTGGCTATTGGCGTACAATCACCAGAAAAAGCTAAGAAGCTTGCAATATCTACGCCCTATGATGTGATGCTCACAGAGTACGAGAGAGAACCTTCTCGTTTTCGAGAAAAACCGTGCTGCAACTTCACGGGACCAAGCATTTAGGCGGTATCAAATACATCATCCCCTCCATTGCTCCCCTGGTCTCCATCTTCTTCCTCTTCGGCGTCTTGCCTCTCTACTCCATCGGCCACTTCGTCGCCTTGCCCTCCAGCTAATTCCTTTCCAGCAGCAGCCTTATATGTAATCAAAAAACGTTCATGCTCGCTGCATTCCTTGGATAAATTTCGAGCAGAGTGTATAATTTCTCGCACAACAGCTGCTATTCCAGCCGTTACATTTTTGCCGGAAAATATCGGATAATTATAATCTTCTATGCATTGGCTGACTTCGTCATCAGATGGTTCATGATCCACCCCATGTTTGCTTACTAATGTCACAGTTACATGAGATATCAAATGTCTAAGAGGCATCGCTCTTGGAAAAGGCGGAAAATCCAGTTGTACCTGTGCGAGACTTTGCGAATCCCCTTCGTTTTGTTGGAGATAGGATTGAATATACTCGTAAATCTTTTGTTTGTACTCACCGTTACACGTGAGGCAATCATAACCGGGAAAGTCATCTCCATAATTCTCTATCATACGATTCACTATTTCAATAAATTTTTCCATTTCGCAGTCGCCAGAATATTTAACTTGATTACGATAAAACATAGCGATTGTCATATAAACATAATTAGACACAATTTCACCTAAAATGATAACATCGTTCCCAGCGACTTTAGTGTGTCCGATATTTCCAAAGCGACTGTCAAACAGCGTGGCAATGCGAGGTGTCTGTAGAATTTCTTCAACAAAATCATGCATCTGTTTAGGATCCGTCATCCATGCATTTTTACCGGCTGTTCCATCAGCAATCCCCTCGCTGGGCCTTTGACTTTCCCGTAGGCAAAACATAAATCGCGACAAATGATCTTCGGCCATTAAAAATTCCATGTACGCATCTATAATATCTTTGTATAACTCACACAGTGCTTCGACCACAGCATCCACGCCCCATCCGCGGTAATCGTCCACGAAACGACCTACTCCAAATTGCGCTAGCATGCGAGGCTTATTGTCGAGCCGCAACGCATTCATATCTGAATGATACTTTTCTTCGCCGTAGGAACGTGCAATAGCCCAAGGAAATTCACGTAGCATATGTTTGCGAAAATTTTCATCATCGAGCAATGCCCCTCTTATTTCTGCTTTTTTTGCTTCTGGGGCGGCAGCTAGCAGTTGGCGTCCAACTCCGTGAAAAAAATATTCTCCCCAGGAAGCCATTTCGCTCATGTATGGATAAATGGATTGGTGGCATTCCTGTGCGTACAATATGAAATTTCTTATATGGCAACAGGTTGTCACCCATAAGTTATCATTTTCATCTAATAAAAATGCTTGCCATTTTTCCATCTCACGCAACCTTTCTCTGAGTTCACGATATCTAGATTCATTTGGTGTGACACTAAGTAAGCTAGCGGCAAGCGCACGCGCATTCTTCTCACTGCATTTGTAATTTCCAGAATCAATGCGCGGTAATCTGGTAATTATTTCCGGCGGCAACGCCAGTATTCCTCGGCGAATTTCAGTCAATAATTTTTTAACTGGCTCGGCTTGCCTACGGCGGCTCATCTCGTTTCTTTTTGCTAAAAGCGCTGCATAACAACTTAGTGCTTCGGGCTGCGGTTCTTCTTGATGCAGCTCTTCTTGATGCAGCTCTTTTGAAAGAACGTGAATGTTAGGCGTTTCAATATTCAATAAATGCGCCATTAGCAGCTCGTGATTAACACGTGGATTGCAAAGAATAGACTCGATCATTCTTGCATGCGAACATCGATAATGAAAAACAACCATCCATGTAAGTTTGATATTTATCCAGCATCGCGTTAGCCAACACAAATTTCGATGACGGGCTCCCATGCTGGCAGTTACGACATCCTTGCTCAGTAGATCAGACGGCGGATATGCAACGCAATCGTTGCATGTTTAATCAGTGCGAGTCGAGCCACTCTAATATCTATGCTACCCATACAGTTCCAAGGCATGGAAAAATAAATGTTTGTCAACGTCAAAATTAAAATATTGTCGGAAGCTATTCACGTGGGAATTGCCGCGAAATCGCTATTTTCAGGCGCAGAAGGTGCATTTTACCTTCTTGTTAGATAAGGCGTTTGCGTAGCGCAAAATGCGATAAAATTTTCCCATGAAATCTCCAACGGCGGATGATCAGGTACCGGCAACTTCTGGAGAGGTACGATTTGTGAAATTTTTTTCTTGCAAACTCGCAAATTTTGCCATTGAAGCATGTGTGCGGGATGTAGCTTAGCCTGGTAGAGCGCTACGTTCGGGACGTAGAGGCCGCTGGTTCGAATCCAGTCATCCCGACCAGACTCCTGGAGCGGCTTGAAGGGCGATTTAAGAAAGTAGGAAAAATTTCCCTGACGGGTTTCTGATGGGATTTTGCCGTCCAAAATACCAACAAGAAAATTTGCCCCATCGGCGTAATGTCCGTCGGGGCACGCCTCAACGGAGGCCAAAATTCATCAACTCTGGGAGACCGGGACTCTTCGCTTCGATCTCCCGGAGTCTAATCCACGCGGACGCCGTTGACAAGTAGCGCACCGGGCATTGACGATATAATTTTCAAAGCCGATGCGGCATGTGGCAATGTTAGTTTTTGCTGTGGGGCAAGTTTCTGCGAAAGAATGCGTTGACCAGTTCGCACGTCGTCAACGATTACATAGAGGGCACTTCTTGCTTCCAAAAGCACTTCCGCGGGCAGCGGCGCACATTGCCGTTGATTTTTTTCCTCTACCGGCGGCTTCATTTCTGCAATAATTTCTTTCAGAGGCATTTCAGCGATCGGTGCCGCAAATTTTTTCGTCGGAGGATTCGCTGCGGGATCATCACTCTCCTGTACTTCCCGCAATCCGGCGGTAATGTGCTCGGCCAACCGCTGCAGCAATTGGCGCGTGCTGCAAAGAGTATCTTCGACGGTCGATCTTTCGACAACCGCACTGCCCTGGAACGTGCGCATGACAACGGGAATGCCCCCCACAAAATCATCAATGGAGTAGTGAGCAACGAGATGAACATTTCGCGGGCCGAGGGACAGTTCGTCGATAACGAGGCGCACAGTCCAGTTTGGCTGCATGTCACCGGTCCAAGGTGCGGATAGCGTGAGACATTGTGGCATATAATGAGTTAAATAGTCGCGCAAAACAGCCGTTATTCCCACATCCAGCGGCTCCCCCCAGCGTAGCCCGTCGTGGATATTTAATTTCCCAGATTCTTCGCGGCTAACGATTTGCTGCCGACGCATGTACTCGGGGATGCGCACGCGATCAAGAACGACGATGCCGCGCGGGAATGATACGGCACCACCGATCGCTTTTCCCGTGGCCATTTCTTCGCGCAGGACATAATAATGAGACGGATCCGACCGTTTCCCCAGTGAAAAGCAGCCACCCAGCGGCACGAGCAGCAAACAGCAATAAAATAGTGAGTGGATTCGTTTCATGATTATTGCCCTTTCGGTTTCCCAACTAGCAAAGCACTAGGATTTTGTTCCAATAAATCAAAGAAATTTCGCACGGATTCCGCCGCCGCACCCATATTTTTCAGAAGTGTTTCCAATTCAATGGGAAGTGGCGCTCCACTCATCAAAAGACCGCGCATTTCATGGGACAAGGCTGCCAATTCCCGGCACATGCGCTCCGATGATTGCAGAAGCGGACCCGTGTCACTTTGCAGTTGGGCGGAAAATTCCTCGATATTGCCGCAAATTGCTCGTACCTTTTGCCCTATGGTACGCACCTCTTCTCCTCCCACCAAAGATTCGACGGAGGAGGCGGCTCCCGTGATAGAATGCGCTAAAGCCTTCCACTCCACGGAGGAAAGCTGCATGACAAGCCGTTTGATTCCCTCCCCGATTGTCGCGTAGTCGATGCCGCTCAATCCGTCAGCGATGGCATTGAGTTGGTCATTTAGGTTAGACAAATTGCTCGGTTTTGTGGGAATTTCCGGAATACCATTTTCGTCCAAGCGCAGATATGTGTGTGCCAGAGTCGGTTCGTAATTTAGGTCAACGAACAATTTACCTGTCACGAGGCTCTCCGTCTGCAGCGATCCAACCATGCCGACAATGAGAGGCATGCATCGGAAGGACGCGCTGGTTGTTTCCGCGTTTGGCGCATTTTGCAGCATCTCTCGATCTTCTCTAGAAATGCGCAATCTTTCCCTGCGTCCGGTGCGGAAATAGGCATCTTCGAGGATAATAGTGACAGGAACGCGAACACATTTTCTCTCGCGGTCGAAGTGCGCCACCACTTTTTTCACGGAACCGACACACACGCCACGAATTTTTACCGGTGCGCCGACGTCCAAGCCGTTCACCGATTCGTCGAAGTACAGAACGAACATGTGGTCCTTGCTCAAAAATGCGCCGTTCGTGAACAGCAGGATAGCGATGATGAAGGCGAGGATGCCAACGACGGTGAAAAGGCCAACGGCCGTTGTATCGGAAGTAGTTTTCATGCATGCTCCTTTGCTTGTGGCCGCGAGATTGCGCCCGCGGCGAAGAATTCTCTCACAGCACTGTGTGGCGATGATTGCGCCAACCCCATCGGCGTTCCAATTTGCAGCAGTGACTGTGTTTCTTTGTCGAGGAATGCAACGCGATCCGCCACCGTAAAAATGCTGCTTAATTCGTGAGTCACCAGAACTACCACCGTTCCTTGGCTTTGACGAATGCTGAGAATAAGCTCATCCAGATGCCGCGATGTGACAGGGTCGAGGCCGGCCGATGGCTCGTCTAGAAACAAAATTTTAGGATCCAACGACAGTGCTCGAGCAATGCCGGCTCGCTTGGCCATCCCTCCGGAAATTTCGTGTGGATAATGGTCTTCGAACCCCTGCAAACCGACCAGAGCCAGTTTGAACGCGGCCAAATCGGTAATTTCTTCCGAAGAAAAAAATGTATGTCGCTGCAGCGGAAGTGAAACATTTTCCAGAAGCGTCATGGAAGTCCACAGAGCCCCACCCTGAAACAGCACGCCGCAAGTACGCGGACGGCGGCCATCGCTCGCGGAAAAAAGTTCGTCCGCATCTTCGCCAAAAAATTGCAAATGTCCTTCGCCGGGAGAAGGCGTGCGCAAACCGTTTAAATAGCTCAGCAATGTACTTTTCCCGCAACCGCTTCCACCAATAATCGCAAAGATTTCTCCGGGCTCCACGGAAAAACTGATTTGACTCATGAGCACTCGCTCGCCGTGCCGCAGTGTTAGACCTTCCACCTCGATGGCCGCCAACGCCTTCCCCTGCTCCAATGTGCTATTTTCAACTTCCATTGCTTCAAACTCCCAGTGCATTCCCCATGGCCGCAAATAGCGCGTCCACAATGACAATGGCGACAATTCCAGAAACAACGGCATTTGTCGTCGCCGCTCCAACCCCATTCGCGTTGCGCTCGCAGCGAAGGCCACAGCGGCAGGAAAGTCCTCCGATGAGCAAGGCGAAAACGGCACTTTTGCTAACTCCGAAGAGAAAATCATGAGCGGTGACGGCGGAAATAGTTTGCGTAAGATACTGCGCTGCAGAAAAATTGAACATGGGCACGGACACGATCATTCCCCCGCCAATTCCGATAAAAATTGAAAAAATGCATAGAATTGGCATCATGCACAGCAGAGCCAGCACGCGAGGCAGCACAAGAAATTCCATCGCCGAAAATCCAAACGTTTCCAATGCATCCACTTCGCCATTTGTCCGCATGGTACCTATTGTCGATGCAAAGGCCGCTCCCGTTCGACCGGTCAGAATAACTGCCAGCATAATCGGTGCCATTTCCCGCGCCATCGCCAATCCCACCAAATTGGCCACATATATCGCTGCTCCAAAACTCGCCAATTGAATCGCACCCACAAATCCTAAAATAATGCCCGTAAGAAAACTGATAAGTGCCGCAATGGGAAGTGCTCCCGTACCAACTTGACGAAAAAT
Source organism: Puniceicoccales bacterium (assembly GCA_031281635.1). Classification (GTDB taxonomy): domain Bacteria; phylum Verrucomicrobiota; class Verrucomicrobiia; order Opitutales; family JAIRLM01; genus JAITOA01. The sequence continues at coordinate 12,095 of JAITFC010000051.1, forward strand.
TTCCAAATAGTCTTTGCGACGCACGGGGAGGCAGCGGCGCAGCAGCAAAGTGATGGCAATGGCAATTGACCCGATGAAGGAAAGACACTCAACTATCGAGATGCGAAGACGTTGCGCCGCCAAACGCCAGCACTGCCATATGGGGGGAGGAAGTGCCCGCTCTGCGACATTTGCCAGTGGTTTCGATGCGGAAAGCTGCAATAGTGAATCCACGGAAGGAGGTACCGCATCAATTTGCAGCATAAGTCCACGCTCTCCAGCAATTTGGCGCAGTCGATGCAGGAATGCCACCATGCGCCCATCCCAGGCAGTTACTTCCACGGCAATCACATGAATTATTCCCTCCGTCACTTCTCCACATTCTTGCTGCCACCAGTGATCTGCCGTTGGAAGATTTTCTTGCCCAAGCCATTTCCCGCGTAAAACGACGTGCCAACCGAGCTGTGCAGCCCCACCCAGGGAAACTTCCGCACTTCCACTCGCCTCACCATTCTCCATCGTCTCTTTATTGTTTCGACAAAGGAAGATTTTTCAAGTTAATACGGTACTCCTATGGTAAAAAATGCGATAAAGGTAGTTTTTTTCGATCTGGATGGTACGTTGGTCAATCACTTTCGTGCCATCCACCGCTGCTGCAATTGCGTTTTGCAGGAACTTGGCCGGGAACC
>JAITFC010000072.1 GCA_031281635.1 Puniceicoccales bacterium
CAACAATGACAACCAGAATAGCGGGGCCAACGGGAGTTGGCACAGCAACAGCTAGACCTACATATGACCACCAGAGGCCGGAACCAATGGCGGGGAGCATAAAGAGTGTGCCAGCGGCGTAAAGCACCTTAGTCGCAAACGGGATGCTATGCGGCTTCTCGTGAAAATTTTGATCATGAGAGGACGCGTTTGTTATTTTATTTGTTTCAGCCATCGTGACTAATCACCATGGAACGATTTCTTCGCAAAGCAAGCAAAAAAAAGCATAATTAGCGAAATTTATACAACCGAACGAAATTTGATTCGTCTTTATCGTTCGCCGACGTGGACTTGCGAGATCACTTCCCTTTCGCGGAAAATGAAATTTTATTTTATTTTTCATAAAATCCATTGCAAAATGCCGAAAATTGTCATCAAAAGCCGGATTTTAAGAATTTTGCAATGGATTTGATCCAACTAAAAAATTTTCGAAAAACGAAAAGTGTTTTAGCTATTATTAACGATTTCAATCAACTTCTTTATTTCGCGTTCGAGTTCATCGCGACCTTCGAGCACTTTACCCGCATCAATGAGCTGCAAAGCGCGTTCCAGAGCGTTGCGTGCCGCCGTTTTATCTCCGGCTTTTATGAAGCAATCCGCCGCATAGTAGCAGAGCAGCGGATCTTCGAACATCTGCAAATAGAGTTCATAGACCTTCGTTGCCGCCTCAATGCCATTCGTCTGCCATTCGCAAAGCGCCAGCATGATGAACGGTTGAATCTGAATTTCTTCAATGAAAAGACGCACAATGACGGAGAACATGGCGCTCGCCGCCTTGAAGTCACGTCCTTCATAGGCAGCCATAGCAATTCTATTCAAAACATCGTAGTCGGCGGACGTTAGGACTCCCTTCAAACTCTGTTTTTCCGCCGGTGAGCGCATCAAATTCGGCAACGCAGCGCGAATGCGATCAAAAATAGCCTTGGCCTGCCCTTTGTCATCGCGGGCAAGGAAAAATTCCACGCCGTCCATGGCAATGAGTTCGCCTTCTTCCAAAACCTTCTGAATTTCGTGCTTGCGCCGTTCTTTGCGCTGATCCTGCGACTCGAAATTACTCGGTTCCTCCTCTTTAACTACTTCTTCAGCCACTTTATCGGCGATGTCTTCCAACATTTTTTTCTGTTCTTCTGTCAATTCTGCCATGGTACACCTCAGTTCTTGGGTTAACCCTCCGCACATTATTCAAATGCATCTACGTCATGTGGCAAAAATCTTTTTTCGCAAGAGTTTTAACTCGTTCTCGTGCAAAAAATTAAATTTTTTCATTCGCCACATGTCCGCGAATCGGTTTTGAAATATATGTCAATCGCAGCGGACACCCACCCAGGTCAAATTGGCCAATAATCCTGCGCCGCAGGTAGGCTTCATAGTTATCTTCAAGGAGTTTTTGCGCGTTGCAGTAGAGACGGATAGCAATTGGAGCCACGGACACTTGCAGTGCGTAAAAAAGCTTAAATGCCTTCCCGTTTTTTTGTGCCGGAGGTCTCTCGTCCAAGCAGGTTCCAATGAAACGATTCAGCGCACCGGTCGTAATTTTCTGTGTGGAACGCTCCCGAAGACGTAGTGCTGTCGAACCGATTGCCCGCACGTTTTCTCCAGTCTGTGCGGAGAGAAAGAGAATCGGAATTTGCGGCCAGGCGAATAGTTCTCGGCGCAAAGCGTCTTCAAAGGAGCTGCGAAAGGTGGTTAGATCGTCGTAGTTTGGCAAGGCACCTCCCGCAACGGCCCGTTCCGCTAGGTCCCACTTGTTCACGACAATGGCCAGGTTTTTCCCGGCAGCTTGTGTCTCCGCAACAATTTTTTTGTCAAACTTCGTCAACCCGCGCACCGCATCCAGCACGAGAAAGACAACATCTACGCTCTCCATGGCACTGCGCGCACGCACCGATGCAAAGTACTCCACCGAAGAGTTCATTTTGCCTTCCGCTCGCAGCCCCGCCGTGTCCACAATGCGCATGGGATACTGCCCGCCATCCTCGGCGATGAACGTAAAATCTCCACTCACCGCATCTCTAGTGGTCCCAGCCGTTGCACTGACGATCATGCGCCGGGCACCCAACAATGCATTGGCCAAGGAGGACTTGCCAACATTGGGTGCACCCATAAATGCCATTGACAGAAGTGATTCTGTGCCGTTATTCAGCTCGGGGAGATTTTTAAAAATTTCCGCTTCAAGGCAGTCGATGCCGCGATTGTGTTCGGCAGAAATGGCAAATGTTTTTTCAGTAAATCCCAGCGGAGCAGCCACATATGCCGCATTCTCCAAATCCCCGCTGTCTACCTTGTTCACGACGGGAGTAACGCATTTTCCTTTCTGACGCAGAAGCATGGCAATTTCCAGGTCCTGCGGAAGTAGTCCGCATTTCCCGTCCAGAACTAGCAAAATGCGGTCCGCCATGGCGATGGCAAAATCTACCTGCTCTTCGACGGCAATGCGCAATTCTGCCGGTGTTTCGCCATCATTCAAACCTAGTCCGCCCGTATCCAGCAGCGTAGCACCGTTTGCCAAATCCACCGCCACAATGTCGCGGGTCACTCCAGGCCTATCATGGACAATGGACGTGCGCGTGCCACTGAGACGGTTGAATAGACGACTTTTTCCCACATTGGGACGGCCCACTAGCGCAACGCAAAAACGTTTCCTACTTTCCTCTGACATGCCGCCAGTTGGATGTCGGAGAAAATTCCTCTGTCAAGTTTTTTACGTCCTAATTAAAGCTCAGCCGATTTGATGCCAAGTATTCATTGCCTATGGCCCCATGATAGCAATTTCCGCTCCCAGTTCATTGAGGAAGTTCAAATCCGTTATCGAAACGTCTTTTAAAGACGGCACCTTTATCACCCAGCCACATGCCAGATCTGGATTTCCAGTGTTATTTGCTCGCGCTTCAGCCAGAGCCGCATCCCTTCA
>JAITFC010000010.1 GCA_031281635.1 Puniceicoccales bacterium
GTCTGCGGAACAGTGCCAGCGTACTTACCATACATAATCTTGCGCACCAGGGTTATGCGCATCATTCCATTCTAGACTACGCGGGACTTCCACGGTGGCTTTTCCAAGAAAACAAGATGGAGGCGTGCGGTGGGGTCAATTTTCTCAAGGGTGGAATCTACTTTTCCAATAAACTTACGACGGTTAGCCCAAACTACGCCAAGGAGATACAGACGAACACACACGGCTGCGGATTGGACTCTCATTTGCGCTTTCGCAGCGGAGATCTAATTGGAATTTTGAATGGCATTGATGATGAAATTTGGGACCCGCAAACGGATCCGCACATCACCGCCCGCTACTCGGTGAAAAATCTTCGGGGAAAATCACTCTGCAAGAAGGACTTTTGCCGTGAGCACGGTCTTCGCGACGGAGATGCACCACTTTTTACCGCCATTGCACGTTTCTGCGAACAGAAAGGATTGGACGCACTGGCGGAGGCACTTCCAGCCGCATTGGACAGCATGCGCATCTGTTTTGCCTTGCTCGGTTCCGGCGATCCGCATCTGCAGTGGCAGTTTCAACAAATTGCCGAACGCTATCCGGGCCGAGCTTTTGTGCGCATCGGCTATGACGAAATTCTGGCCCACAAAATGAAAGCTGCCGGGGACTTCTTCCTCATGCCGAGCCGCTTCGAGCCCTGCGGACTGAGTCAGATGTACGCGCTACGCTACGGCACGCTGCCCATCGTGCGCAACACGGGTGGACTCAGCGACACGGTGAAAAATTACGACGAAAAGACTGGCGCGGGCACTGGATTCCTTTTCGATCACCTCAGTGCAAAAAGCTTATATGACGTAATCGGTTGGGCTTGTTCTACTTACTACGACAGACCGACCCACAAAAAAGCACTCATGCGCCGGGCCATGGGAGAAAATTTCTCCTGGGAAAAATCTGTGCAACGGTACCGCGATTGCTATGAATGGGCCTTGCAAATGAAGCGTTGAGGTCTATGGAACGTGATTTTTTAGAATTATTGGGTCGATTGATCGCATTGCGAAGTATCTCGGCGGAACCGACATGCGCACCAATATTGGCGGAAACGGCGGAGGTGCTGCGGCAGTTTCTCATTGGTTGTGGTTTTTCAGCATCTTTGCACGAAAATTATGGCCCCGGACCAATTTTGACGGCGGAATGTGGACCGCGCGATGCCCCGCTAAGTGTGCTGCTTTACGGCCATTACGACGTGCAGCCGCCGGAGCCCATGGATCTTTGGCGCGCGGAACCGTTTGCATTGCAAGAGTTTGATGGAACGTTTTATGGTCGCGGGATTGCCGATGACAAAGGCCCCATGTTACTCATGCTATGGGAATTATGCAAAATGCGCCCCAACTCTTCGCCGGTGCGTACCGTTGTTTTACTCGAGGGTGGCGAGGAGGTGGGAAGTCCGGGATTTGCAGATTTTCTCCGGGCGCAGCGGTCGCAACTAGCTGCAAATGCCACTCTTATCGTAGATAGTGGTTGCCCGGACAACGGCATCCCTGCCCTTACCACCGGCCTGCGAGGAATCATTTCCTTCGAAATTCACCTGCGCACGGGCGAACGAGAGCTGCATTCGGGTTTCGGCGGTTGCATCCCCAACGCCGTGCAGGAGTTGGTGAAACTTTGCGGGCGATTGCACGAAGAAAGTGGTCGCGTCGCCGTCCCAAATTTTTACGAAAATGTGGCCATGCCGTCGGGCGAAGAATTGGCCGCCTTTCGCAGCGAACAGGAACGCGATCCCATTCCCCAGAAAGCATTTGCCGTCACGTATTTGCGAAATATTTTCCCGCCACTCCTCCCCCGCAGCGTGCATGCCCTGCTGCCTTCGCTGGAATTCCACGGAATTTCCGGAGGATACCAGGGGCCTGGCAACAAAAACATCATCCCCGCCGAAGCATCGGCAAAATTTTCCATTCGACTTGTGCCCAACCAAGACCCGGAATTCGTGCGCGATGCCGTGGAAAAATTTCTCAGAAAAAATGTGCCCCCGCACGTCTCAGAAATGTCTGTCCATGCGTCCACGCCCAGTCAATCCTACGCCATCGATTGGACCTCAGCATCGCCCGCCTATATAACATTATTTCGCGCGATGGAAGTTTCTCTGCAGGAGAGTTTTTCCGCAAAACCACTGCATCTACGCGAAGGCGGTAGCATCGGCGTCGTCGGAGCGTTCAAAGAAATTCTCGGCATTGATTCCATCCTCGTTGGCGTCGTTCCTCCATCATCTAATATCCACGGACCCAACGAAAATTGGCAAATAGACACGATGAAGAAAGCACAGCGCGCCCTGGCAAGTTTCCGTGAAATATTCTGATTGTGATTTTTTTTGCGGCCACAACGGCGAGACGGCGAAAATCCTGCGAATTCATTGAGAAAATATTTGCATTTACAAAAATTATGGATTACCCTGTAAGCGTGGGATTACATCATGAGAGAAAATGCGCGGATACGCGCGGAAGTTTTTGGACGTTGGCGGCGATGATAATCGTCGCCATTTTTGCAATTGGATTCGGCGTTCGTGCCTGCTCCATCGCAAATGACGCTGAGAAAGTCGTGGAAGAAACGGCCTACCAAATTAGCGCGTTCATGCCCTATTGAGCAGTGAGACTAGTGGCGCTTGTCAGAAATTTCAGCGGCCAGTTTGCACATTGGCAATGTTTTGCCGTGGATTCCAGGTTTGCTAAAAAGGGCGTTTTTTGTGCTTTTCTGGACATCCAATCGGAAAAATTTCGTTATCGACCTCGAACTGAAAGGCTACATAAGTGCGCGAAGGGGCTTTAGTGGATATGTGCAGGTTTTTAGAGTCATTGGATTTCACGTCAGCCTATTTTTTCTGCGCTAATACAAACTAGTTTTTCTCCGCGCAGCCTCTGGCGAGATTGCCAAATTTTATGCTCGCAATGCAATTTTATTCAGTATCCACGCTATTTCCGAAAAACATCAAATTTTCAGGCAAAAGATGCTTGACTTCTGAAAAAATTCTTCCACTTCTTGGCACGGGGGTGGTAGTTCAGTTGGCTAGAACGCCGGCTTGTCACGCCGGAGGTCGCGGGTTCGAGTCCCGTCCATCCCGCCACGCTCCCAATGCGGCTTGGCGGGCGATTAATGTAAGTAAGAAAAATTTCCCTAACGAGTTTCTGATGGGATTTTGCCGTCCAAAATACCAACCAGAAAATTTGTTCCATCAGGCGCACAAACGTGTCAATCTATGTCCATCAACGTCCATTCCGTTAAAAAAATTAAAAAAATGTCTTTAAAAAATTGCCACCCAATAGCCGTTTCCAAAAATTCTGGAAATAAATTCAGAATTTTTGAGGAGAGCTATTTTTTCGTATCCTCCACAAGTTGAGCAGCGATGTTCTTAATGCCAATGAACATATGTGAAATTTGCCACGGAAAATCCAAAAACAACCGCAGGGGAGCCCATGCCAAC
>JAITFC010000038.1 GCA_031281635.1 Puniceicoccales bacterium
GGATGACTTCGACTCCGCAACGTTCGCAGACAACATCTTTATACTTGATGCGCTTGTACTTACCACAGGCACACTCGTAGTCTCGCACGGGTCCGAAAATTCTCTGGCAAAAGAGTCCACCGAACTCCGGGCGAAAAGTGCGATAATTGATTGTTTCCGGATTGCGAATTTCGCCGCGAGACCACGAGCGAATTGTGTCCGGCGACGCGATGGACAAATGCACGCTATCAAAAACGTGATCCTGTTCGATTCCAAGAATTTCTCTGGCTTCCTGTTCTCTCATAATGCCTTACCCTCGATTGTGTGAAGTCCTTCCTGGTTCTTGCACAGTTTTATGTCCAGGCCGAGCCCCTGAATCTCCTTGATGAGAACGTTGAACGACTGCGGAACTCCAGCGCACAAAGTCCTATCCCCCTTAACTATAGCCTCATAGGTGGCAGTTCGTCCCTGCACATCGTCTGACTTGACCGTCAGCAGCTCCTGCAAGCAATAGGCTGCCCCATATGCCTCCATGGCCCACACTTCCATCTCTCCGAAGCGCTGTCCGCCATACTGAGCCTTTCCTCCAAGTGGCTGCTGCGTAATAAGGCTGTACGGACCCACTGCTCGAGCGTGTATCTTATCAGCCACGAGATGGTTAAGCTTCATCATGTACATGTAGCCGATGCAAACCCTCTGATCAAAGCGTTCTCCCGTGCGTCCGTCGTAGAGGTATATTTTCCCAGATTCCGGCAACTGTGACTCTCTAACTTTCTCGCGAATTTCTTTTTCCGTGGCGCTATCAAAGACGGGCGTCGCTACTTTGATTCCCAATTTACTGCAGGCCCAACCTAATTGTGTTTCAAGCACTTGCCCAACATTCATACGGGCTGGAACACCGAGCGGATTCAGAACAACATCGACCGGGGTTCCATCGGGCAAAAACGGCATATCTTCCTGAGCCACAATGCGCGATACAATTCCCTTATTCCCGTGGCGACCGGCCATTTTGTCGCCGACTTGAATTTTCCTCTTCGTGGCAACGTAAACGCGCACATTTTTAATCACACCGTGCTCGTTAAAGTTCCCCGACTCAGCCATTTGCAACTGCACCTTGCGTTCGTTCTCCGCCATCGCAAATTTCCGCTGGAAGCCAGAAATGATGTCGTCAATCTTAATTTTTACAGGAGACTCTTCAATATGCACTTTGTCTGAGACACTTGCAATTTTGCGCAATAGCGTTTTCGTGATCTTTCGATTTGCCGGAATGAGAATTTCTCCCGTATCCCCGTTCGTGATATCGAGCGGAATCTTTTCCCCTAGAAGGACATTGGACAACGCCTCCGTAAGCGCCTCGCGAATTTCATCAACCTGTTTGCGATAATCCTCCTGCATCTTTTTGACCTGCCTGCGAATCTCCAGCGTAGACACTTTCTCCTGGTCTCTTTGGCCGCTGCCAGAAATCTTCACATCCATCACAAGGCCGTAGCAACCGGATGGCGCCACCAGGGACGAATCCTTTACATCCGCAGCCTTTTCCCCAAAGATCGCGCGCAACAATTTTTCTTCCGGCGCCAGATCTGTCTCACTTTTCGGAGTAATTTTCCCGACAAGAATGTCCCCCGGCTGCACTTTCGCCCCCACGCGGATCACCCCATCTCGCGTCAAATTTCGCAGAGCTTCGTCACTAATTCCCGGGATGTCCCGCGTAATCTCCTCTTGCCCAAGCTTTGTATCCCGAGCGACAACCTCAAACACCTCGATATGCAGCGAAGTGAACACGTCATCCTTTAACATGCGCTCGTTGAGCAATATGGCATCTTCAAAATTGTAGCCATTCCACGGCATGAAGGCCACAAGGACATTTTTCCCAAGAGCGAGTTCGCCATCTTCTGTCGAAGCGCCATCGGCGAGGAGTTGGCCGGGCACAATTTTCTCCCCCAAAGACACTCGCGGTTTCTGATTAAAGCAAGTCCCCGCATTGGATCGCAGAAATTTCCGCAAATAATACACATCCGCGCCGTCGTAGACAGCGTGCATATTCCCTGCGTCGAAATCTTCGGGAAGTTTTCCTTTTGGCGTTATAACAATCTGCCGCGCATCGACATAAGCAACAACACCCCCACGTTCCGCGAGCAGAATCGCCTTGGAATCGTGGGCAACCTTCTCCTCTACGCCCGTGCCAACGAATGGCGCCTCCGCCCTCAACAGTGGGACTGCCTGCCGCTGCATGTTTGCACCCATCAGTGCGCGACTTGTGTCATCGTGCTCCAGGAACGGGATGAGGCTTGTGGTTGCGGAAACCATTTGCCGCGGAGAAACATCCATGTGCGTCACCTCGGACGGTTCGACTTCCAAAATTTTATCGCGAAAACGCACGGTGACAGGTGCTTTCAGGCGGCCGGAACTGTCTTTCTCGGAATTAATTTGCGCGATTTTGCAGTCCTCTTCGGCGTCGGCGTTTAGCGAAACCACGTCCTTCGTCGGTCGCCCCTTCCTAACGACGGCGTAAGGAGACTCGATGAAACCGAATTCGTTAAGTCCAGCATAAGAACTTAGAGAGTTAATAAGTCCAATGTTCGGCCCTTCCGGCGACTCGATGGGACAAATGCGGCCATAATGCGAAAAATGCACGTCGCGAACGGCAAGTCCTGCCCGATCCCTACTCAAACCTCCAGGTCCAAGGGCAGAAATGCGACGCTTATGTGTCAACTCGGACAGCGGATTAATCTGATCCATGAGTTGTGAAAGCTGGCTGCGCATGAAAAAGTCGCGAACGACGGCGAGAAAAAGCTTCGGATTGACCAACTTTTGCGGCGTAATGGAATCCACACTTTGGTCGTAGAGACTCATGCATTCCCGCGTATGCCGTTCCATGCGCGACAGCCCTGAGCGGCACTGATTTGCGTAAAGTTCTCCGACAGCACGCACTCGACGATTCCCTAGATGGTCAATGTCATCAACGCCACGTTTCCCGAGCCGAATTTGGAAAAGAAATTTCAACGCCGCAATAACATCTTCCGCTGAAACGAGTCGATCTTCCGCATCTCGATTTAGGCCCAACTTTTGGTTGAGTTTATAGCGTCCCACGCGACCAAGATCATAGCGCCGATTTTCACGGAAAAGTCGCTTCAGCAGTGCCTGTGCATTTGCGATTGTTGGTGGCTCCCCAGGCCTCAAACGCATATAGATCTCGTATAGAGCCTCATCAACGTTGTGCGTGGTGTCTTTTTTCAGCGTGCGAATGAGCAATCCATTATCCGGAGAGATGTCGATCACCTTCAACTGGTCAACGCCAACTTGGGAAAAATTTTGCAATGCCGTGCGGGTGAGAATTTCATAGGCTCGAGCAAGAACAATTCCTTGTTCCGCGTCAACGATATCGTCGGCCAAAACATAGCAGGACAAATCTTCAACGTCATCCAATTCCGACACCGACAGATGGCGCACTCCGTAGAAAAGTGACAAAATATCAAGATCCGAACCGTGCCCTAGTGCGCGCAAAAACGTGGTCACCAGAAATTTACGTCGCCGGCGCCGCCGATCCAAATAAACATATATCAAATCGTAGGGGTCAAACTGCATTTCAATCCACGTGCCGCGGTCCGGTATGATGCGTGCGGCATAGAGCTTTTTGCCGCTCACATGCTCCGTTTCTTCAAAGCTAATCCCCGACGTGCGATGCAGTTGACTGACGATGACCCGTTCCGAACCGTTGATAACGAACGACCCACGCTCCGTCATGACAGGGATATCTCCAAAATAAACCTCTTCCTCGCGATTTACACCGTCTTCCACGAGACGCAGCGTAACGTAAAGGCCTTGGGCGTAGGTAATTCCCTCGCGCAAACAGAAAATCTCCGAAAATTTCGGCTCGGCGATTCTGTATGAAACGAACTCCAACTTGCAGCGACTGTCATAGCTTTCTATGGGGAACGAATCCATGAAAACACCCTGCAACCCAACATTTTGCCGCTTTTGCGGATTCACATCAACCTGCAAAAACTCGCGAAAGGAGTCGACCTGTATCTTGATGAAATTCGGCGTCGCAAGTGCCTCTTTCAATTTTCCAAAACAAACGCGCTCTGCCATAGCCCCCATGCTCCAATTTCATCTCTTCGTACACGTATAACACGTTACAAACGAACACATTTCGCCAGTAACTCCGCCATCGCCATTTCCCGTCGTCACACCTATTTCAATTCGACTTTCGCGCCAACGGCCTCGAGTTTTTTCTTCATTTCCTCCGCTTCCGCTTTGCTTAGTCCTTCTTTGACTGCCTTTGGAGCGCCCTCGACGACATTTTTCGCTTCGACCAATCCAAGGCCCGTAAGAGCACGGATCTCCTTGATAACGTTGAGCTTACCATCACCAACAGCAACTAAAACGACATCAAATTCCGTCTTTTCTTCCACTTCTGCGGCGGCAACTGGAGCAGCGGCGGCAACGGCGACTGGCGCAGCGGCACTTACACCCCATTTCCCCTCTAACTCCTTCACGAGCGCGGCGATCTCCATCACCGTCTGCCCACTCAACCATTCAACGACTTGTTCCCTTGTTAGCTGTGTCATTTTTTCCTCCCGAATTCGAATAGCGGTACCCTCCTCGAGCGCACCATTTAAGGAATTTCCCTACCCGCATTCACTTTTACATTGTTTTATCTTTTTCAGACTGCGCCCGCAAGACTTGCGCAAGACCGCGCATAGACCCTTGGAGCACTGAAAGAAAATTCTGAGCCGGCGCCTGCAGCGTGGCCAAAAATTGCGCCCGCAACTCTCTCAGCGATGGCAATTTAGACAATACAATCACATCTTTCGCTGTCAGCGATTTGCCAGCTAAAATGCCGAATTTGAGATTGATCTTGTTCTCGCGGCCTTTTTCATTGGAGAATGCTTCAAGCACCTTGGCAACTCCCGAAGGATCGCCGCCGCCAGTCACAATTGCCGTCGCCCCGCGCAGCGCATCCTCCACAATCCTCGGCAAGTTATTTCGCTTGACCGCCAAATCGAGTACCGAATTTTTGACGACATGATACTCCGCCTCCTTCTCGCGCAACAATTTACGCAAATCAGCGACGTCCGCCACCGTTAGCCGATCGAACCCAGCCACAAACACGTAATCTGACTTACGCAAATGTTCCGCAGCCTCGTCAACTAAATATTTTTTTTCCTCACGCATGACCTTGCTCCACTGCTAGAATTGCATCTGCTTCATTGACAACTTGATACCAGGCCCCATGGTGCTACTAAGCGTGGCAGAAAGGATATAGCGACTTTTCACGCTCTCCGGACAGGCTCGCTCCACTTCTTCGTACGCCACATGCACATTTTCGCGCAACTTCTCGGCGCTGAAGGATTTCTTTCCGACGATGAGAGCAATGTTAGCGGTTTTATCCATTTTGAATTCATAGCGACCAGCTTTCACCTCCCGTATGGCAGAGGATACGTCATCGGAAACCGTTCCAGCTTTTGGGTTTGGCATAAGACCGCGCGGACCAAGGATGCGCGCAATAGGCCGAATTTCCCTCATGGCAGCTGTCGTCGCGATGGCCACGTCAAATTCGCACCAACCGTCCTGAATTTTTGCGATAAGGTCTTCTAGGCCTGCATATTCCGCGCCAGCCGCAAGCGCATCTCCTTGATTCGTCGTAAATACCAGCACACGAACAGTTTTCCCGCTCCCGTGCGGCAGACGAACGATGCCGCGCACCATTTGATCTCCCTGCTTTGGGTCCACTCCGAGATGCATTGCCAGTTCCACCGTTTCATCGAATTTTGCCGGCGGAAATTCCGCTAAAATGCGCAAGGCATCGTCGACGGCATAGGTTTTCGACACATCAAACTTTTCCAAACCCTTCGCGTATCGCTTACTGCGCTTTTTCATAAATTTCTCCCCAACTCGTACTTTCCGACTTTGCTTTTCCCTATGCCTCAATTTTGATGCCCATGCTGCGCGCTGTCCCGGCAATCATTCGCATGGCCGCCTCGATGTCTCCCGTGTTTAAATCGGCCATTTTCATCGACGCAATTTCCTGCACCTGAGCCCGTGTTACGGATCCAACGGAAGTCTTATTCGGCGTCCCCGAACCACTTTTGGCGCCGGCAAACTTCTTTAGCAGCACGGCGGCCGGCGGTGACTTCAGGACGAACGTGAACGATTTGTCCGCATACACGGAAATGAGGACAGGCAAAATCATCCCAGCCTGGTCGCTCGTCTTCGCATTGAACTCCTTGCAAAAGCCCATGATATTAATTCCAGCGGCACCAAGGGCGGGACCGACGGGCGGAGCGGGATTGGCGGCACCTGCCGGGAGCTGCAACTTAATCACCTTAACAACTTTTTTCTTAGGGGGGGCCATATCAAACTTCCTCTTTTTTCACTTGCCAAAACTCCAAATCAACGGGCGTTTTTCTGCCAAAGAGACCGACGGAAACGCGCAAAGTCCCCGTCTCCTCGTCTAAACTTTCAATCTCTCCGCTCGATCCGGCAAAGGGACCGTCGGTAATTTTCACCGGAGCACCAATTTCGTAAAAATACTTCGAAACCGCCGTGCGCTCTTCTCCGCGTTTCGCCTGGGCTAGAATTTCATCAACATCCGACTGAGACAGGGCAGAGCCAACAATTCTAGAGATGCCTTGCACATTTCGAACCACGTGCCAGAGCGCGTGATTGATTTCGTTGTTTTCGTCATAGAGAGCTAATTCGACGAAGAGGTAACCGGGGTACAATTTCCTCTGCCGCACAAGTTTCTTACCATTGCGCACCTCGCAAATATTTTCTACCGGGAAGAGAACGCGCCCCATAAGATGTTCGACATGTGCCACTTTTGCGCTATTCTGCAACGCCTTCTTTGCGCGCGCCTCATAGTTCGAGACGACCTGCAAAGCATACCAGCGGAACTGAGGGCCCGGCGGAGACGCATCTGCGCCATCGGAAACTGTATCGTACCCATCCATCGCAATGCCTGTCTTTCTACCGCACAACATCTAACAGCAAATTTACCACTTGAAATAGTGCAAAATCCGCAACGGCCACGAAAAATCCGATAAAGAGAGCGCCGGCAAGAACAACGATTGTCGCCCGCTTGAACTCGCTGCGCGTCGGCCATGTGGTCTTTTTCAGCTCTACGACCGTTTCGCCAATGAACGCCTTTACTTTTCCGAACATTCCCATGGTAAGAATTGTCTACCGCACAATCTTTTCTCCTGGCAGGGGAAGAGGGAATCGAACCCCCAACCTACGGTTTTGGAGACCGTTGCTCTGCCAAATTGAGCTATTCCCCTGCAAAAACCACGCGTGCGGCGCCTATTTGAAAAGGATGACCGCGCGGCAATGCAAGAAAAAAATTCACAATTTCGCAAAAAACTTCCCCAAAACGGCTGGCGCCCTCCTATTCAAGGACTTCCGTAACACGTCCCGCGCCGACTGTCCTCCCGCCCTCACGGATGGCAAATCTCTGTCCCCTCTCCATGGCAATTGGTTTCTGCAGAGACACTTCGATGCTCAAATTATCCCCAGGCATCATCATTTCTGTTCCGTCAGGCAATTTAACTACGCCAGTCACGTCCGTGGTGCGGAAATAAAATTGCGGTCGATAGCCCCCGAAAAACGGCGTATGACGGCCACCCTCTTCTTTGGAAAGTACATAGACTTCCGCCTTAAATTTTGCGTGTGGCTTAATCGTTCCCGGCTTGGCCAGCACATGACCCCTCTCGATCTGATCTTTTTCGACGCCTCGCAGCAATGCACCAATATTATCCCCCGCTTGACCTTGCTCCAACAACTTGCGAAACATTTCCACGCCAGTAACAACGCATTTGCGCGTGTCCGTCAGTCCAACGATTTCCACTTCGTCGCCCACTTTAACAACGCCACGCTCCACGCGTCCAGTCGCAACCGTACCGCGGCCCGTGATGGAGAAAACATCTTCGACGGACATGAGGAACGGTTTGTCAATTTCCCGCTGGGGCTCCGGAATATCGCGGTCGATGGCCTCTAGAAGTGCTTCAATGGCCTTAACTCCCTCCGGCTTACCTTCTAACGCTGCCAATGCGGAGCCGCGAATGACGGAGATCTTATCTCCATCAAACTCGTATTTCGAGAGCAGGTCGCGGATCTCCATTTCCACAAGTTCCAGCAACTCAGGATCATCCAGTAAATCCACCTTATTCAAGAAAACGACAATTTTCGGAACACCCACCTGTCGTGCGAGAAGAATGTGTTCGCGGGTCTGCGGCATCGGCCCATCTGCGGCACTGACGACCAAAATCGCCCCGTCCATCTGCGCGGCACCGGTGATCATATTTTTCACAAAGTCCGCATGCCCAGGGCAATCCACATGCGCGTAATGGCGATTATTGCTCTCATATTCCACGTGGGAAACTGCGATGGTAACCGTCTTCGATTCGTCGCGCACGGTCCCTCCCTTCGTGATGTCCGCATAGGATTTGAATTGTGCCAAACCCTTGTCCGACTGCACCTTCAACAGCGCCGTCGTAAGTGTAGATTTCCCATGATCAACGTGCCCAATCGTGCCAACGTTGACGTGGGGCTTATTTCGCCGAAAGTTCTCCTTTGCCATATCTGTCCTCTCTCCTTCTTTGTCATTCGGTAAAACCGGTGGAGCCCCCGAGCGGATTTGAACCGCCGACCTCGTCCTTACCAAGGACGCGCTCTGCCAACTGAGCTACAAGGGCAAACCGGGGCGCGGTTTTTCCTGACAACGCCCCATATGCGGTGAAACTGAGCAGCTTTTGGCCGTCCGTCAAGTGTTTTTGGCAAAAAATTTTGATCCCCATAAAAAAATTTTCACAGCCCACACAGAACGATTGTAAACACAGAATGATCGTGAAAATAGCCACACCCCAAATGGAATCAGCCCGGCGACGGTTGCAAAAGCAGTAAATTTTCCTTGACAAGTGCGCCGAAGGGGCCACGAAAATGAGCTTTGAGGGAGTTTTATGCGTTTTTTGGTTTCGTGCGGCATCGCGGCCTTTGCTTGCCAGTGTTTTTGCGGTTTCTGCGCGGAAAAACCACAGGATGATGTGTGTGCGGTGAGCGCGCGCTTTGATCCGGATGAAATTGACATCGACGGACATGCGCAATTAATCATCGAGACGGTCAGCGACGGACGGGCGACGGAAGAGGGGAGACTGATGGCCAATGGCCTGGAATTGCGACGTTTGCAAGCAGTTCGACACAAGCGCGAAGACGGGAAAATTGTTACGACACTTTTCTATCACGTTACGCCTCAAGAAATTGGAACACATGCGCTTTCCGGGAAAATGCTGCTCATAGACGGGGAACCGGTCCCAATTCCGTCCACACAACTTGTGGTGCATTCGGCGGGGTCCGCGCTGTTGCGTCAGGGGCAGTTGTCGCCACTCGCGCAGTCCATGCGTCTGCTAATGGGCCCGCTGCCGGCTGTAATCTATGCTGGACAAACGTTCCCAGTGGATATTTGTTTGTTGGCCCCCAAAGGTTTACGCATACGCGTTCCGGAGAATCGTTTCCCGCAAAAAATTGGTGAATTTTTTCATTGGGGCGCGGGAGGAAATACCGCGACGCCATCAATAACTTATGCGACAAAACGTCTGGAAAATGGCGAAATTCACTGGCGCACACTGCTAACAGCCGTAAGTTCCGGGGACTTGCCAGTCGCCTTCATTCTTGGCCTGTCCGTCGAAGCGGAAGCCAATGAGCCAATTTGCAGCAAAAAAGGAGTTTGGCGCGGCTGGGAAAATCTGTTTTCTGACAAATCGCACTGGCTGCCTGTAACGGTAAGCACTCCGCAGCAGAATATTACAGTTCTTCCATTGCCTCAAGTAGGAAGGCCGGCCGATTTCAGTGGTGCCGTCGGCGAATTTACGCTTCTATCGCCGCAAGTTCTTAGCATAGAGGATGGAGGTGGAGGAAAAAATAACATACTCGTCGTACCAATAAGGGGTAATGGCAACTTGCACGGCATTCATGCGCCACAACTCGTTCTCGGAGAGCAGTGGAGACTCTATCGCACGGGAAGTGCGATTCACGCGGAAGATACGCTTGGAGAAACGGGCACTATCGAATTTTCCTACCACATTGTGCCGCAAAAAAATAACGCAATTTTGCCGACGTTCATTTTTAGTTTTTTTTCGCCGTCTTCGGGGCGCTATGAGTACCTGCGGCATAGTTTTCAACTTCCCGATGCCGATTTTGCGAAGAAAAACAAGCCACAACCGCCGTCGCTGCTGGACATTTTACCGCTTCGAGAAGACTGGGGTGGTCCAACATTCGGCCGGAAACCACTGGGCAATAACGCATGTTTTTGCGCGGGAAATGCCGCGTTTGCGTCGGCTAACTATCTCCTAGCCAAAGATTTTTACGAATCAGTCTCCGTCGAATATCGAACGGCGGCACTTTTGCAAAATCTTTCCGCTGCGCAAGCGGCCATCGGCAATGTGGGAGCGGCCATTTTAAATCTGCGTCGCGCGCTGCTCATTGAACCCAGCAATGCTGAACTTTTACTGGCACTCAACCAACTGCTCGCAGCATGCCAACTTCCAAAATTCCATTCATCACATTTGCAACATATTATACATTTTTTTTCCAGCAAACAATGGCGTGCACTAGCATTCTTATTTGCTACGATTGTTACTGTCTGTGTGGTGATATTGTTTTTCCGTCGAAAAAAAGTTTTCACAGGCATAATTGCGATCGTTCTTTTTGGACTTTTTTTATTGTCATTAGTGTCTATAGCGATGTTGAAAATCTCTAATAGCAAAGGGATTATCCTGCGAGATACGGAGGCCTATCGCATCCCGAGTTTGCGGGCTCCGCCGGTCAAAATTTTACCCGAAGGCAGCTGCGTAACGGTCGTCGGTGCCGCAAATGGTCTTTGGACAATTTCTTGTGGCGGAAAGGATTATCTTTACATATGTGCCGATAATTGCAGTCTCCTCTGCCGCTAAATCCATTTTTGCAAGAGCTCCGCGTAGGCATAGCTCGTTTTGCGTCCCACGGCCACGTAAAGATACGCTTTCATCAGGTGCTTCCCAACCGTGGCGCCGTCCCTAAACGCAGCGAGCGTACGACAAGGAGCTCTACAAAAACGTCATCGCGTAGAAAATTTTTTCCTGCATTTTTGACGACAGCTTCTAGCGCAAGGAGATCCAATCGCGCAGGACGTGCAGAGCTTCTCTCAGTGGTACGTCGAATTCCGGCAGACCATCATCGGAAGTATTTTCGAAAGAAGTTTGAGTCAATTCGCATTCGGCGGTGCTGTCATCAAAGTGCACATCACGAAATGGATAGTCGCTTTCTGCCAATTGCTTCATGCACAATTCCAGCTGCTTTCTGTACATTCTGTCCTCATCCCTCTGCCGTCGACGATCTTCCATTCCCAGGGAAAATTTCTTCTGCAACATTTTGGCGCCAAATCGCTTTGTGCGCTCTTCCAATAATTTTCTTTCCGGCATATCCATGCGCCGTTCACTGCGCTCGCGGAGAACAGAAATGATATCATCGGATATGTATGCAAGCCCGGAATTCTCACTCTGCCAACCGTTCCACGGTGCAATGGACACGGCATCCCACGCCAACGCATGATCGTTATCCCCCTCGCCGAATGGCAGCGAATCATTGAAGGAAGGAAGCGCGATGTCAGCCAGCACACCCTTTCTTTGGATGGATTCCCCACGAGGTCGATACCACTTCTGAATTGTAATGCGCGCGGCACCCAACTGCGGCTCACTTTTCCAGTAGGGAAAGGCTTGGCTAATGGGAAGAATTGCCTGCACGGAACCTTTGCCGTAAGTGGATTGGTCTCCGACGACAACGGCTCTGCGATGGTCCTGCAGCGCTCCGGCCAAAATTTCCGATGCGGACGCGCTCTGCTTAGACGTTAGAATCACGAGCGGGCCACGGTAGAGAATTTCCGGATTTGGGTCTGCGAATACTTGTACATTTCCTTCTCCATCACGCACTTGCACAACAGGTCCACCGCCC
This sequence comes from Puniceicoccales bacterium, assembly GCA_031281635.1. Classification (GTDB taxonomy): domain Bacteria; phylum Verrucomicrobiota; class Verrucomicrobiia; order Opitutales; family JAIRLM01; genus JAITOA01. Next base: position 11,965 of record JAITFC010000038.1, read on the forward strand.
AAAAATAGTCCGGCAATGCCGATGGCTTCGTCGAGCAGCCCTCCCGTGTTCCCGCGCAAGTCTACGACAAGTCCGACAACATTTTCGTCGCTCAGTTTGTGCAGCAATGCCGCCACGTCATCGTAGCTGCCACCCTCGCCACTGTCGCGCTTGCCACCGTAGAAGGCTGGTAATTTTAAATATCCCAGAAAGATTGTCTCTCCTGCGCCATTGGGAATGTCATAGATCCGTGCCCGTGCCCTCTGCGAAGTCAGTTGCACTTCATCCCTGGTGAGCACCACAATTTTACGGTCCGATGGATCCCCGGCTGCCGGCTGCACGCAAAGTGTGACCACGCTGCCTTTGGGCCCGCGAATGAGCTTAACCGCACGATTCAGGCGCATGCCCATGATGTCGATGGCCTTTTCATTTTCCTGTTGCACGGATAGGATGCGATCTCCGATGTGCAATTGTCCGGATCGTGCCGCGGGACTTCCCGGATAAATTTCCACGATTTTACAATAACCATCGTCGTCCTGCAAAACCGCGCCAATGCCCATGAGCGAATTGGTGAGGGCACAACTTTGAAAATCCTCCCAGGTGGACGCGGACATGAACGAGGACTGGGGATCGTAAAGTCCGGCAACACTGTTCAGAAAAAGTTCCTGTACGAGAGATGGTTCCACATCATTTACCGAATTGCGAAAGTGGTAAAATCTCTTTCGCAAAGCCTCCTGTGCGCTGTGCAATCGCCCTTCGTCCACCGTGACACTGCTTCCATCAGCCACTTTTTCTGGAACCAGGTCCGCGCTTTCCTCGTCCCTCAAATTTTCCTCGCTGGCCAGCTGCAATATTTCATTGAGCATCTCGAATCGCAGACGCCGGCGCCACAGATCCGCCAATTCGTCCGTTGAAGTTGGCCACGAAGCATTTTTCCGATCTGGCTCGTAAAATTCCGCTTCGGAAAAGTGCGGAACATTCTGCAACAGAGACTCTACGTAGTCCATCCATTCGTTCGCACGGGCACGGAATGTCTCGTAGATCACGAAGGCCGGCTTTACGCTGCCGCTATTGAGAAAGATGTCCAGGGTGAGGTTGTAGCGGGAATGGATACCGTCGATGTCCGATTGGAGAAAAAAAAGTTTCTGTGGATCCAAATCTTGCAAATATGCATCCAGAATTTCGTCCCGTGACAATGTGGAAATTGGCCGTCTGTTGTAGTGGAGCCCGGAAAGACAGCGCATCATATATAGCGTTTCCGTCGGCATTTGCGCCGTCGGTCGCAGCGGCTCTCCACCAAAACAGATCCCAAAACTAACGAATGTGAGAATGTACGACGCCGCTCTGCGCAAACTCCACCGAACCATGCTTGCCATACTGCGGAAAAAATCACCTTTGTCTAGCTTTTTATGCAAAATCCGTACATGAAAAATGAATTTTATGACAGCAGTTTTTTTGTGCATTCCAGTTTATACCAGGGTCAAATTTAGGATTCTTTCACTTTTCAAAAGGCGTGGAAAGATAAAACTTGCGCCAGACGTGTAACGCCACAATAGCGGTCTTGCGGAGGAAGGGTGGTTTATCCGGAATCTTGCAATTGTTTTAATCTTTTCTACTCCTTTTGCTGGACGAAAAAATTTCTATGCTGAAGTTTCCTCTTTTCTGCCACAATTCCACCCGCCGCGCATTTTCTCGGCGTGATAGATATGCAAAAAATTGTGCAGAGCTTCTTCCGCGGTGCCCGGTGGAATCAAATAGTCGTAGAACGCCGAGTTGCGCATCTCTTCGGTCATAGATGCCATGCGGCGCTCCAACTCCTCGTCGGGCATCGGCTCCCTCTGCCGCACTCTCTCTCGCAATTCGTCGAAATTCGGTGGCAGTAGAAAAATTGTGACGACACGCCCGCGCAAAAAATGCCCGGAATCCTCGCGAGCCATGCGATGCAACTGCGCCGCGCCCTGCACGTCCATGCACAGGAGCACGTCCCGGCCAGAGGAAAAATGCCGTTCCACTTCGCCCTTGGTGAGCCCGTAAAACTGTTCGCCGTGGACTTGGGCATGCTCGTAGAAGGCATCGCGCTCCAGGAGTTCAACGAATCGTTTGCGACTCACAAAATAATAGTCGTAGCCATCTTTTTCCGCCGCACGCGGCTGCCGCGTTGTTGTGGTGACGGCACGGGCAAATCGTTCCGGCGCAAGAGCAACGAGGTTGTGACTGAGGGTGGTCTTGCCAGCACCGGCTGGACCGGAAATAATGAGCACAAGCGGCCCACGCCCAAGATTTGTAACACCAACATTCGTCGTTTCCACCGCTTTTATGAACGGAAATTGTCCTTGAATGGTCGCATTGCCCGAAAATTTACACTCAACGTCGCTTTCCACAGTCATTTCACCCTCCCAGTGAGCCAATCCCGCAGACGATAGGGGCGCACAATGAGATAAAGGGCGAGAAAAATATGCGCATAGGCAACTACTTTTGCCAAAAGCCACGGCGAGGAGAAATTCCCTGCACCGGCAGAAAGCAGCCGATTTGCCCACAGCAATTGGAAGATCGCCAGGCCACGGACGCCGAGAAAACCATAGTTACGGCGCAGCAGTGGCAGGGAAAAAGTGGCAAACAGGACGGCCAGGACCCAGCGCGGACCGGAAAAATCTGCATCTCCGACGTGCAAAATCTTCCAGAGAAATGCGGCGATAGCGGCGAAAAAAATACTGGCATTTACTGGTACGGAGCGCAGCCACAGCAGAATCGTCTGCCGAGGGAGTGGGTTCCAGCGGAGCAGCAACAGCAGGAGCAACGGCGGGAAAAAACCAAATAGGAGCAGTAGGTCCATGCAATTTTCCTAGCAGCATAAATGGATTTGGTCCAAGTTATTTTTTCGAACTATTGCGTGCCTCGTAAATCGCGATGAGCACCGTTGTGGGCAAGATGATAGCAGCGCCGAACAGTGTGGTGCGCGAAATAATTTCCCCAAAAAATACGTAGCCAGTGACAATGCTGAAAAGAAATTCCACGTAGCGGTAAGGTGCTGTGGCCGAAGCCTCAATGAGTCGCAGCGCCCGCATGGAGCAGAAGGACAGTAAATTTGCTCCGACAGCCATGAGAGCAACCAAAAACCACTCCGCCGCAGTGGGAGATTGCCAGCAGTAGGCCGCGGGAATTGCCGCGAGCAATGCCGTGCCCATGAATACGTAAAATAGCATGGCCCACATACTTTCACTGTTTGCATAGCGGCGGTTGAGTACGTCTAAGAGAGCAAAGCAAAAGGCGGAGAGGATTAGAGGAACGAGAGCCCAGTGGTAGACATCTCCGTGCGGTTTAAAGATGACGGCAATGCCTAAAAAACCGATGGCCGTAGCTGCCCAGCGCCATTTAGGGATTCGTTCGCCGAGCACAATACTCGCCAAAACAATGAGAATGAGCGGCATGGCAAAATTGGTCAATACCGCCATGGGCATGGACGTGCGCGAAAGCCCGTAACACCAAAATGTTACCGCACTGAATAGCATCGCACTGCGCAAAAGGTGCAAAAATGGTCGCTTTGTGTGGAATGGTCTTTGCCCACTAGCCAGCATAAATGGTAGTAGCAGAAATGCGGCCGGCGCAAAGCGGAGAAATGTCACTTGAATCGGAGCGAGACGCGCACTCAGAAATTTCATAATGCAATCATTTCCTTGGCAAGCAACTAGACTCGCAATAAACCACATAACGCCGCACAAATAGTGGCGATTTACAATCCTCATCCGCCGTTGATGCGAGAGGAATTTTTGAATTTCGTCAATGAAAAAGGTAATTTTTCTTTGAATTTTTTCGCGACATTTGCGCCAGTCGCCCCTGCATCAATCAATCGTGCTTCGGCAAGAATTGAATCGGCGTTTCGACTCTCTGTGCCAATGCGAAAGTGAACGGCTATACTCGTCCTTTAAAAAACGATTTGTAATTTTTAGAATTATTTGCACGTTACGATGCGTGGGGCAAATAGGTCGCATAATGTATGCTGTCGGCGGAGTATATCAGCAGGAATTCGGAGGTGATTCTGATGGTCAGCGCGTTGGAGTAACGGACGGGAAAACGATGAAAGGATATCTTGCTGAAAAAGTCTTAGCAAACAATGATTCCTTAAAAAAATTTCTTACCAATGCCTACGCAGGAGGTTGGTTTGTTTGGATCAGAGTTTGGTGCCTGCTTTTTTTTCAATATCAAAGTGTTCGCGAAAACATTGACCTGTGTTTTACATTTTTATGCAATAGTCCAGACATATGGCCTTTCTGCCAAAATCCAGGCGCCCAGCCAGCGGCACTGGAAGAGCCGGAAATTCTTGGTGCCAGACTTAGTCATGGTGTGCAACTTTTTGGATTGAGAAATATGGGCAACACACGTTTCATGGCCGCATCGTTGACAAGTCTCGCGCTCAATGAAGTGTTTCGCCAGCAAATTTTTGCCATAATGGCCGCCATTCCCGACAATTGGGAAGGAATTGCGCTGCTCCGCAGCTTTCATGAGCTAATGTTGAGCCTGGGAGAAGGGAAAGGTTTAAACGCCAACGCAGAGGCATTTAGTGCAATAGTGGATATCGTGCGAAGCAGAGACCCTCAATTTCGGATTGGTAAACAAGATGATGCCGCTATTTTTTCCAACTCTTTTCTCGATCTTTTAAACACGGAACTTAGGGCAATACCATTGGAAATTGGGCAAAACATGATAACCAATGCAACCGACGAAAGAACAAGGGCAATTCTCGAACGCAGTGGTTTCGGTAGACCAAATTCCGAACAGTCGTCCACCAAAACAATTGATTTTCGTTCGCCATTTACGATAGACATTCAGACTACTATGCGAAGCGTGGACAGTGCGTCTAGTAAAAATTCTTTCGTTCCGCCAGTACCTGCTCTTACCCTTGGGCTACCAACGACTTCACCGGGAGACCAATCTTTGACGGTGCAAGGGCTACTCGAAAGACATTTTAACGAAGAACTTATTACAGGAGTCCAGTTTGATGACAGAGATACTCCATGTGACGCCGTAAGAACTAGCCAATTGAAATATGTTCCACCAGTTTTAACAGTGCATCTGACTCGCATTCAACTTGATAGATACTCCCGGCGAAAGTTTACGGGGAACATAGAAGTACCTAAAACACTTGACCTGACTCCGTACGTGCAAGAAAATAACGGGGATCTTCCTCCATATGAATTATCCAGCTTTCCAGTTCATATTGGAAATGCTCGAAGTGGGCATTACGTTTCCTACATAAAATGCAATGGCGTATGGTTCTGTTTCGACGATTCCAAAGTAAAAATTGTCACCGAAGAGCGTGCCATGCGAGTGGCTAGCAAAGGAGGGACTGCGCTTTCTTATACGTTGCGGAGACCTTTTCCGCCTCTGGCACCAGAATCGTTGCAAACATCGAGTGGTGATTCAGTATACTCAGAGGATTCATTGTCGGATGCACCAGCCGAAGTTGAGTCCGCACCTCCGCCAGATCCTGGGTCGTCTGCGCCAGTCTCCACATCTCCGCCAGACCCTGATTCTGTACCTCCGCCAGATCTTAGGTCTGCACCTCCTCCAAATTCTGATCCTGCACCTCCAGAAACGGATGAGCCGGCAGCACCAATAGCTCAGAGAGCGCCGGCAGCTATGGGTGCTAGTCTTCCTGCGGAAGTACCGATTTTTGGAGTCTATAATGGAACAAATTCATGCTATAGAAATGCAGTAATGAATAGTCTTGCTTGGAATGAAGCATTCTTCCAATGGATCTCCGTCTTAGATGGAATTACGCATGACATTCCTAAACTCGAAATATTACATCAGCTTTATCGCGTCATGAAGAGCATGCGAGAAGGAGGTAGTGTGAAGGAGAATTCGGCCGCTTTTCGTGAATTAATGGTGCTATTGCAAAGAAGAGGTTTGCCCGTTCAGATTGGCCAACAAGATGATGCAACCGTTTTTTTCGAGGCAGTGCTTGATGCTCTCCGTGAGGAGTTTAAGGCAATCACGCCGGAAGAGGGACAAGCGCTTCTAGGGAAGGAGCTAGATGATGCAACAAGGGAAATGCTCGCAAGGATCGGCTTCGGCACGAGAAATATCAATCTAATTTTTGACATACATCTTCAAAACGCTATATATTCTTTGGGCAGTGAACATACTGAGATGGCTTCCGATACAATATCCACAAGCCTTACCGTTGGTTTGCCAAATAGACCCATTGCAAAATTCTTGAAATCTAGCAACGGGTCTAATGAACCTCCACTAACTTTACCAAATTTACTTGAAGGAACTTTTAAAAAAGAGACGGTCGACGATCCAGATGACGCATACGAATTTGCTGACGGGATCAGAAGAGCGTTCACGCGACAACCTCTTTTGCGAAGCTCACCGGTAGAATTGACCATCAAATTGCAGCGAACGCCATCCGATGCTTCGGGAAGGATTCAAAAAGACGGACGCGACGTTGAAATACCGGAAGTAGTCGATATTGGGCGTTTCGTCTCAGGCAACGATGGAAGCCCAATTCTTTACGGCCTCGTCGGCTTCATTGTTCAGACTGGAAGTACAACTGGAGGGCATTACGTAGCTTATTCAAAAATCAATGGCGTATGGCATTTCTTTAATGATAGTAGTGTCAGTACAATCAGCGAACAAAGGGCTATGGTCGCTGCCAGGCAGGCCTATACCACGACGTACACACCATTGGACCAACCGGCAGCACCCTAACTCAGCGCAAAACAAGTCATGCACGTCGCACAAAGCAGACCCAGGTCGAATGGCACGCTCCGGACCTAACTATTTTCCCGGGGAGAAAAATGCCGCGAGGCCATTTGCCGTCGGCGCCAAGGTCTTCTGTCCCGCGTGCCAATTGGCCGGACAAACTTCGCCATTTTTTTCGACAAATTGCAGAGCATCTACAACGCGCAGTAACTCGTCTACATTGCGGCCGAGAGACATGGCATTCACAGTCATATGTTGCACGATCCCTTCCAGATCGATGAGAAAAACCGCTCGCTTGGCCACCATATCTCCATCAATGCTGGTCAAATTCCCCTCTTCCGTAACCCGTCCGGCAAGAATCCCG
>JAITFC010000060.1 GCA_031281635.1 Puniceicoccales bacterium
CTCTCCGCACCCACGGGCAAAAAAATGCACGGCACAGGCAGCGCGGGTAGTCCTGGATGCGGCCGTCGCAGCGGGGGCTCCGCGGGACATCATCGGTTGGCTGGAGGAGCCCACTCTGGAACTTACGGGAGCGCTCATGCGTCATCCCTCCATCTCGAATATTTTGGCCACGGGCGGAACTGGCATGGTGCGCGTCGCCTACGCCAGTGGCAAACCGGCCATCGGGGTGGGCTCCGGAAATACGCCGGCCGTCATCGACGACAGCGCCGACATTGTAATGGCCGTATCATCGATTCTTCTCTCTAAGACATTCGACAACGGGCTCATATGCGCCTCGGAACAGTCGGTCATTGCCCTGGACGGAGTCTACGAGGAAGTGAAAGCGGAATTCATTCGCCGCGGTGCACATATTCTTGGCGTAGAAGACTCTCGTAAATTAAGTTCCGCACTACTAACGGAAAAAGGCATCAACCCGGCCATCGTGGGACGATCCGCCTACGAGATCGGACAAATTGTTGGCATTGAAGTCCCTCCGCACGCGAAAGTCCTGATCAGCGAAGAAAAATCCTACGAACCGCAAAATCCGTTTGCCCACGAAAAATTATCTCCGATTTTGGCGCTGTATCGGGCAAAAACATTCGAAGAGGCTGTCTCCGGCGCCGTGCAACTCATTCGCCAAGGTGGACATGGGCACACCTCCGTGCTCTACGTGCACCCGAAACAGCGCGGCCACATCACCTACTTTGCCGAAAGAATTCCGACGGCACGGCTACTCATCAACTCTCCAGCCTCCCAGGGTGGCATCGGCGATCTCTATAATTTTCGCTTGGAACCATCCCTCACTCTGGGCTGCGGATCCTGGGGCGGAAATTCCGTCAGCGAAAATATTGGCGTAAAACACCTTCTCAATTACAAAGCAATAGCGGAAAGGCGGGAAAATATGCTCTGGTACCGAGTCCCACAAAAAATTTATTTCAAGCGCGGATCAACGGATGTGGCGCTGCGGGAATTTGCCGGCAAAAAACGTGCCTTCATAGTAACGGACACGTTTCTCTATGAGTCGGGAGCGTCGCGGCGCATCGCAGACATACTGGAAAAAATTGGCTTGGAAGTGCAGATATTCGCCGACGTTCTGCCGGACCCAACAATTTCTCTGGTGCAACAAATTATGGCGCGCATTCGATCCTATAATCCGGACCTGATCGTCGGCTTCGGCGGCGGATCCCCCATGGATGCGGCGAAAATTGCCTGGCTCATGTACGAACATCCGCAGACAAATTTTGCGGATATCTCCATGCGTTTTCTGGACATACGCAAACGAACCTGCTCCATCCCGGCCTTGGGCGCAAAGGCGCAATTGGTAACAATTCCCACAACATCCGGGACCGGATCCGAAGTTACGCCATTTTCCATCATCACCGATGACAAAACTCATGTAAAGTACGCCATCGCAGACTATGCACTGACTCCTTCCATGGCCATTGTTGACCCCAATTTTGTGGATGGTATGCCACAGGGACTCACCGCTGCCGGCGGAATTGATGCCCTAGTACACGCCGTCGAAGCCTACGTCTCCTGCATGGCAACGCACTTCACCAATGCCAACGCCGTCGAAGCCATAAAACTCATCTTCAAGTATTTGCCCAGGGCTTACAAAAACGGCGCAGCGGACCCGGAAGCCCGCGAAAACATGCACTACGCGGCAACCATCGCCGGCATGGCATTTGCCAACGCATTTCTCGGTGTCTGCCACTCCATGGCACACAAACTTGGTGCCGCATTTAATATCCCACACGGCATTGCCAATGCCCTGTTATTCCGTCAGGTCATTCAATACAACGCCACGGATTGCCCGCGAAAACAAGCGGCATTTCCACAGTACGTCGCGCCGGAATCCAAAGAACGCTACGGCCAGATCGCTCAGTTGCTGGATCTCGGCGGTAAGAACGACGGCGAACGGGTAAAGCGTCTAGTCGCTGCCGTGCAGGATCTCATGGTTACTCTGGAAATTCCACTCTCCATCCGCGATTGGGGCATCAACGAAGACAAATTCATGGGCGCACTCGATTCGATGACACGCCTCGCATTCGACGACCAATGCACGGGCGCAAATCCCTCCTACCCACTCATGGAGGAAATCCGAAATATCTATCTGGATGCTTACCACGGCCGCGTGTGATCGGGAAATTTCTTGGAACCATTGCGGTCGTTTCCATAAATATTCGACCCGTCGCAGAACTCTTAAAGTTCGGTTTTCTGAAATTTTGCAACGGGTTTCTTGTTGTCCCACGGCTTATTCCCTGGGACTTCGTTCGGGACTCTGTTCCCCAAACCTAAGGGCTGCTCAGTCAAATCAATGTCGCTCCGTCTAAAAAACTTAGCATCAATGACACTTTTGCATCTCCACGGCGACCCAAATTAGGCTAACATCCGCCGGGCCAACTCCACTGATGCGGCCGGCCTGTGCCAGCGTGTGCGGGCGGATATTTTTTAATTTTTGCCGGCTTTCATTGCTTAATCCGCGGACTTCGTCATAGTCAAAATTTTCTGGAATTAGCACACCGTCAATATCCTGCATTTTCTCAATTTGCCGCTGCTCTCGCTTCAAATATCCTGCATAGAAAACGCGATAGAAAATTTCTTCCCATTCTGCATCGCTGACATTTGGCAACATGTCGCGAATTCGCCCCGCATTGCCGCCGCTGCGAAGGAAATGTCCAACCGTTTCTCCGCCAGTAAGTTTTTCATCTTCCAAAAAAGTAACTTTTTCTTCAATGGTGCGTTTTTTTTGCAGAATGCGGCATAGACGTTCTTCGTCCAACAGCTTATGTTCTTCTGCGGCAGACAATAGACGCAATTCAGCACTGCCAGCATTCAGGAGCAATCGCCACTCCGCCCGGCTTGTAAACATCCGATACGGTTCATCGGTCCCCTTTGTGACAAGGTCGTCGATGAGCACGCCGATATATGCCTCGTGGCGCTTCAGTATAAGTGGTTTCATCCCACGTAGTTGTGCCGCCGCATTGATGCCAGCCAGCAGTCCCTGCGCCGCCGCTTCTTCGTATCCGGAAGTGCCATTGATTTGACCCGCACAGAAGAGCCCGGCAATAATTTTTGATTCCAGGGATGGAAAGAGTTGCGTCGGTGGAAGATAATCGTACTCGACGGCGTAGGCTGGACGAAGGATGCGCGCCCGCTCAAAACCGACGATTGAATGAATGGCATCTTCTTGCACAGCAAAGGGAAGGCTAGTAGAAAACCCATTCACATACCACTCGTCCACATCCACCCCCTCCGGCTCCAAAAAAAGTCGATGGGTATCGTGTTCTGGAAATTTGACAAATTTGTCCTCGATGCTCGGACAGTAGCGGGGACCTCGGGCGCTGATGACTCCTGAGTAGAGCGGTGATTGGTGTAAATTGCTGAGAATAATGGTGCGCGTCCGTTCGCCGGTGACTGTTTCGTAGCAGGGTCGCTGTTCATCGGAATCGCCCAGGAGTGGTTTTTCCCAAAATTCGCTGTCGCTTGTCAACCGTTCGGGCCGCGTATCATAGAACGCGAAGCGCGCTGGATCGGCGTCTCCGTCCTGCCGCTGCATTTTGGAAAAGTCTATGCTGCGGCCGAGAAGTCGCGGTGGAGTGCCCGTTTTTAATCGCGATGTTTCGATGCCGAAGCCGTTGAGCGAAGCAGTTAGCCCGTGCGCCGAAAAATCTCCCAGTCGCCCCCCATCCCACTGCGCCTGACCCATATGCATTTTCCCACGCAAAAATGTCCCAGTCGTCAAAATCACCGTCCGCGCAAAGATTTCCACACCGGATTGCGTGCGCACGCCGCATGCGCGACCATTTTTCACAAGTATTTCCTCGGCAATGTCTTGAAACATGTGCAGATGCTCCAAAGTTTCCAGAAGCAGGCGCATCCTCCATGCATAGCGCCGCCGGTCACACTGGGCCCGCGGACCGCGAACAGCATCTCCCTTGGAGCGATTGAGCAAGCGAAATTGCAGAGCCGTCGCATCGGTATTTTCCGCCATGAGCCCCCCGAGCGCGTCGATCTCACGCACCATGTGACCCTTGCCGAGGCCGCCGATTGCCGGGTTGCAACTCATTTTGGCAATTGTATCTAAATTTCCAGTCAACAACAACGTATTCAATCCACATCTGGCACAAATTCCAGCCGCCTCGCAGCCGCTGTGGCCACCACCGACAACGAGCACATCAAAGGGATTTCCCACGGCAAACCTCACTTTTGCGAAACATAGCGCTCCGACATTTCGCGCTGGGCCTCTCTCAATGCCGTTGTGCGCCGCAATTCTTCTCTTTTATCACGCAGATTTTTTCCGCGGCAGAGAGCAATATCCACCTTCAGAAGACCGCGCTTCATATGCAAGCGCAAGGGAATAATCGCCATACCGTCCTTTTCCGCCTCCGTGCGCAATTTGCAAATTTCCCGGCGATGCAGAAGAAGGTTGCGAACGCGATTGGCCGGATGATTGGCGTCTGATCCATGGGAATATGCCTCGATGTGGGCGTTGAAGAGCTGCGGACGACCGTTGTGATTAATGCGCACAAATGCTTCGGAAATTTGCGCACGACCCTCACGGACGGCCTTAATCTCCGTTCCGCGCAGTTCAATGCCCGCTTCCAACTCTTCCACGATAGCGTAGCGATGCAGAGCTTTCCGATTAAAAACCTCTGCGAAGTGCTTCGCTCCCTTTACTTTCCCCGCCATGGCGCCGAAAGTTCTCCTAGGAACTATTCGAAGCTAAAAGTGACAGAACATCTTCCAACACATCCACTTCTTCCTGCTTTTCATCATAGAGTTCATAGGTCAGTTTGCCCTCGATGATCTCTCTCAGCACAATATCCTCCAGTTCCAAGCGTTCCAGCGAGTCGATGGTCGAATCATTCTTCTTGCGCAACTGCTTCACCCGCCAGGAGACAAGATTCACGAGAATGTTCACATTCGGCAGAACCAACAAAGCTTGCTTTAAATAGTCATCTCTCATCGATTGTGATCCCAACTAGACTCAGATCTAAATGCTGTCAATAAATTTCTTTGCGAAGACACAATCGGGACAAAATTTCCCAAAGCGCACGCATAAATGGTACCCAGAGAGGGGGTTGAACCCTCACTCCCGCGAAGGAATCGGATTTTGAGTCCGACGCGTCTGCCAATTCCGCCATCCGGGCAAGCATTTGATTGCTAGACTGTCTGCTGGCTCCATGCAAGAAAAATTTTACGGATATTTGTTGCTTGCGTGGGTGCCCTGAAGTTTGACACCGCAAACCCAACCCGGAACGTTGCTCTAAAATCGGTTTCGAGGAGAGACAACCCGCCATAAACCGCCAAACGCGATAGCATTCGGCGAAAAAAAGCTCAAAAATTTCATTTCCTCCATGACAGGTCGCATTTTTTGCCCACACTATCGGCCGTGACACTTTCTCTGGAGAAGCAATTGGAAATCACACGGGATATTTTGCGTCTGGCGCAGGGCATGTCGGCGAATTTGGCGCAGGTGGAAGCCATTTTGCTCGCATTCGATTTGCCCCCGGACGACTACGAAGCGCGCATTTTTGTCCTCACGCGAATCATAGAAATCATGCGAGAGCTATCCGTGAAAACGTTCCGCAACGGCGAACACCGCCTGGAGGTCATCGAGGCCATCCAGAACTGCATGGATCGCTACATCGAGGAAGAGGACGTGGTTATCAGTGAGGTGTCGCAGTGAGATTTTTTTTCTCAATCACTTCGTCCACAATTCCGTAACTTAGCGCCTCTTTAGCCGTCATATAAAAGTCTCTGTCGGAGTCCTTTGCGATACGTTCTACCGGTTGGCCAGTCAATTTGGCGAGCAATTCGTTGATGCAGGTGCGCCAGCGTAAAATTTCCTTGGCGGCGATGGCGATGTCGGCGCTCTGGCCGGTAGCCCCTCCCATCGGTTGATGAATCATCACGCGGCTATTGGGGAGGGCGTAGCGTTTGCCCTTTGTGCCGGAGGCAAGGAGCAGGGTTCCGAAACTGGCAGCCTGTCCCACGCAGTAGGTTACAACGTCGCAATGCATGAAATTGATTGTGTCGAAAATCGCCATACCCGCCGTCACACTTCCCCCAGGACAATTAATGTAGAGGTGGATATCCTTTTTCGCATCATCCATCTGCAAAAATAATAATTGTGCCACAACGGCGTTTGCCACCTGATCATCGATGGGCGTGCCGACGAAAATGATGCGGTCCTTGAGCAATCGGCTGTAGATGTCCCAGGAACGTTCCGTGCGTCCATCTCTCTCATAGACATAGGGAAGAGGTAAGTAGTGCTGTGCTTTCATGATGCATTTTTCTTGGCTACGCGTTCCGTACCTTGGTTTCGAGATGGCGGAAGACCGCGCAAATCCGCCCCCGACCTAGATGTTCTTTTCGTTGTTTTGGGAAGAGGTTTTCCGCCGTATACGCGTCGCCAAGCCGCCTCATTCACGCCTCCGTCATACGCGATCAGCGCAACTTCGCGCAGCATTTTGAACAGCGTTTTGTCGTCAAGTTTGCTGATAGACGCGAGACTACAATCTTTTTTCTGCCAGCACATTACTTCATCGAAAGTTGGTCCAAAACGCAAAGCTCTCGGATCCCGATCGAGGGGCAGGGGAGTTTCCACCTTCACAATTTCGACTGCGTAGTCCAACTGCAAACCGGCCAACGACTGTTCTACGCCGTCACCGCGACAGAGCGCCGCTATGCGGTGCTTTGCGCCCAGTTTTAAACCATCGGGAAATTTTGCAACGTAGTTAATGCATACGCAGTCACCGATCGCGGCTGGGCTTTCCGTCGGCACATTTTTGACCGGAGAAACGAGAATATCAAACATTTCCTGCACCTCCGCCTCCGTCGGCTCCGTGTCATAGGGGGGCAAGTCGATGGCCAAATAGTCGGGGAGCACCAACTCGGGGTAGAAAACAACCTGTAGGCTAAGCGATACCGTATCCGTTTTCGGGTCTCGTTTCATTGCTTGCTCGTTGAAAATGATAACATTGGTAAGTTTTTTCCAATCGGGATTCTTCGCGCGCCTCAGCACCTCTTCTTTCGCCTTGCGGCAGAGTTCCGCCGCCACCGCTCGTTCAAATTCCGGGGGAGGGGAATCCTGTTCCAACGCCGCTGCTGGATTCGGCAATTGTATCATCGTCTCAAGGACAACTTGCATCATTTCCGGACCGGAGAACACGCAATCAATTGCGCACCTCAAATCTCCTTCCTCAAAACTTTTGACTTCCACGGCAAAATTCCTCCGACACAACTTACCCATATCTGGGGTTGCGTTTTGTTTCGATCTGGCAAGGCTAAAAATGTGAATATCGCAACTTTTCCAAGAATTTTTGCCGTTGACTTCGAAGGAAACCGGCGGGAAGGGATCCTGGAATTTGGCGCTATATGTCTGGAGGGGAATGAATTAACTGAACCGATTGAAAGCTTTTGCCGCTGCGAACGGACTCATGGATTGCTGCTGAGAAAGCGAAAAATTTCTCTGACGCACACGGAGAATGCACCGTCGCTTGATACATTTTTTCCGCTCTTTCATTCCATGCGGCAGCGGGGAATCTTTGCGGCCCATGGAGCTGCGGTGGAGGACTTTCTTCTGCGACGCGTGTGGCCCAGTCCCGGCTTCGTGCCCAATTGGCCGCCCTCGGACGAACAGGAATCTTCCTGGGGGCCGTGGCTGGATACTGTGGCATTGGCGCGAAATTTCATGCCGACGGGAACGGATTGCCGGCTGGTTCGTCTCATGGAATCGCTGCATTTGCTGGAAAAATGGGAAAATTTTGGCCAAAAATTTTGCGCACCGGATCGCCGCACGCCGCACTGTGCCCTCTACGACGCCATCGGCTGCGCCCTACTCATTCGCGAATGGAGTCAGTGCAACGACGGGAAGGTAATGTCTTGCATCACACGGAAACAATTGCAACTTCTGTTGCCGTGACTTCCAAACTGCGCATGCGCCCGAAGATGCTTCTGCGTTTTTCTCTTCGCCAGCGCTTCCTATTGAAAATTTTATCACTGCCGCGATGGCAATTTGGCCGCTTTTGGCGGGAGTGCGGTGCCGGCGCAAATCCATTGGATTATGTCCCCGTAACCAACACTTTCCAGGAAGAACTGATGCGGCGCATGGCCTTGCACTACGATAATGGCGCCGAAGAAAAGCAAATTCTCGGAGAATTGGTGGGCAATGTGGGAAAATGGGGGTTTTTGGAAGAGACACCGTCCAATATCGCCGCAACCCTCGGCTGTTCTCCGGAGGTCGTGGAAATTCTGCGGAAAAATTTGCAACAATTTGAGGGACGAGGCATCGGCAGTTTGCATTTTCGGGACTTTCTACGTTTCCAACTGGAAAATCAAAAAAATGAGGACTTTGGCCGCGTTTTGCGCGTACTCAACTGGCAATGCGCTCACAACCAAATTGTTCCTCTGCTGCGCTTGCTCCACGGCAGATTACCGCGCGAGTCCTTTGATCACATCATGAATCTCTTTGCCCGCCGGCGCCTTTTGCCGCACCCGTCTCTGGATGGTTTGCACTGGGAAACGGAATTAGCTGCGGCGGAACCAGATCTGCAAATAGAATGCGTCGATGGCAAATGGATCGTACAAGCTTTTCCTTCCGCCGACGAAATACCGCCAGCATTTTTAGGGGCGGACGGCGGTGCGTCGTTGAAGCATGCCCGCGATGGCCTGCGCTGGCGCCACGATTTACTTGTAAAAATTGGTCAGGCATTGCTTGACCGCCAAAAAAAATTTTTTGAACGCGGTCCACAATTTCTCAAAATTCTGCTTCAGAAGGATTTAGCCGCCGGACTTACCGTTTCTCCCTCAACCATCACCCGCGCCGTAGGAGAAAAATTCGTCCGCACACCGCACGGCACATATCCCTGCGAACAACTCTTCTGCCGCAGTCTTGGAAAATCACCCATTCTCCTCGAATTTGGACTGCGCCACATTTCTCGCAACAATCCGGAGTCGTTCCTGTGGAGCAATCAACGCCGTGCCGAAGAATTGCAAAAATTTCTTGGCATCCCCATCGCATCTGCCAAATCTGCAAAATCTGAAATCCGGTGATTATGTGCCATTTTAATTTGCCTATGTATCCGACGGAGGCGGAGATTGGAAAACATGATACTGGTTTCCATCGTCATTCCGAAACATTCTATAACCATCTCTACCTGCCAATTGTGGATTTTGTGTGAGTCCGTCAAATTCTTCCGATGGGGAAATAACGACACCGATTAGCTGGTTTTGACGCCAAATTCGTTCGGGGTTCAAAGCACCACTCGCCTGCAAAGAAACAGTAATTCTATCACCGCCTCCACGCATAGTCATAAACGTACCTGGCGTCCTTTTGGCTAAGGCGATTGTCGCTAGCATTAGTGCTTTGTCAATAGTTTGCATATGCACTTCTCTTCTGGAAGTTCTTTCGTTAAGACGAAAAAAATCATCCACAGTAGATGGAATATTATTTCCAGGAAGACCAAATATTCTTAAAACAACTTCAGGATTGGTAAAACCTAATTGTGTACATGCATCCGGAAACGACAAATTTTCATTCTGCAGAATACTCTCAAATCTATTGATTGTATCCAGATCTGTTTCGCTGAGTGTAATAGCTGGAAGCACGAGTGCAATAGCCGGAGACACAGGATCAAGACGGTCTGTGAAATTAAGCATTATTTTCTCAGGTGCCTCATCTCTCCATACCATCAAGAATGTTGAGATCCATCCTGATTCAATGCCAAAAGCACGTATGGCCCTAAACTTTTCCCAAAACCCACCATTCACATTAAGTGTTAGGACAACTCCACTGAAATCATATTCCATCTCAGCGTTATAAGCGTGGGCAGAACGAACAAGATTGGTGGGAGTCGGCACATTGCCCGACAAATCCCGCGAAGAAGGAGCTCCTAACTGGTAATGAGCGTTCAACTCACAGAACTCTGAGTATTTTTTGTGAAGCGAGAGCATGCGAAAACCATGTTGGCACACTGCCCGGCACTTGTCAAGAAATTTGTGATTTTCGGCTTGTGCAAGGACGATATAGAACTGCTCGCAGTCGCCGCGAATCCGTCTATAATCAGACATTTTGCATCATCGTCGGTCTCGTCAACCGAGATGCACGAACCGCTGGCTTTGGCAAAATGAAGTCCCTGTGTGTCAGAAGCAGGCCAGCATCTGCAAAAAATTACGTGGTTTGTAAATTTTATGTTGCCAGTGTGCGTTCCCGGCGATAGCGTCGCG
>JAITFC010000024.1 GCA_031281635.1 Puniceicoccales bacterium
TCCACCGGTGCGTGATTCGTTCCCCTCGAATAATGAATCGTAAATATTCCCATTAAACACTGAAGCAAATATCGCTCCACCGCAACCAGTAGCCGTATTTCTTATGAATTCCGAACGAATGATGTCGCAAGTCGAAACATAAGAGGCTACCGCACCACCATCGCTCTTTCGATTTCCCAGCACCTTATTGCTATCAAATAGCGAATCGGTAATTATCCCACTAATGCTATATGCATACAGCGCGCCTCCATTGCCGTTTAAACCGTTTACATCTCCAGCTGTGTTCTCGATAAATTTTGCTCTAATTATATCTCCAATGAATACTTTTTGCACGCATAGCGCGCCGCCGTAAGTGCAATCAGATTCCAATGACGTTGTATTATCGTTAAATACAACATCGCTAATTAGACCTCTGAAGTTATCAGCACATATGGCTCCACCGCTATTCGCGAAGTTTCTCCCATTACTAAACGACAAGCGCTCGATGCCACAAAATGTAGTGCCGCCAAAACCGTCGGAAAATTTAAAAAACGAATTCCCAGGAGCGTTGGCAGCGATTAATGCAGTCGCTGGCGTGCCTGAATTCAGGGGAGCGCCTAGCAATTTCCAGCTGTTAGTAGTTACTTCTATGGCACTATCAAAAGTGTATCCTCCGGATTTAAATTGTATAATTTTCTTCATCACATCGAGTTCGTCATTTGCGAAATCCACAATTCCACTAATGACAGAATCTGCGAATGAAAAACTGCCCACGCAACACAAACACGCTCCAACTAGGATTTGCCGCCACTTCATCAAGAGGGTGATATTATTTTGAAGTTTCTGCGGTGCAAGGGGAAAGTGAAAAATGTAAAAATAATTTTAGCAAGCTCAACGGCGTTGACGGCGCAATTTTTTGGCAAAAATCGCCATTTTTCGGAAGGCCTAAGATGCTCTCTTGCACAGAGATAGCCTTTGAATACGCTTCACGCTGAAACTGTCCGGCGTCAGCGTAAAATTTACTTGCCAGCTCTCCATGCCATTTTTTTCCGCAATACGCACAGTTTCAAAAACTTCCGCATTGCCGCTGGAATCGTTCGGAGGGACAAACGGGCAAGCGTCGTACATGAAACACAGGATAACAATGGAGCGATGTCCTTCTGCGGCAAGCTCTCCAAGTGTGTGGAAGTGCCGAATGCCGCGCGCAAAATAATCCTTGGAGGCAGGTTTGGTGAAGCGTGATTGTGGCGTCAGGAGAAAATCGTGGATTGGCGTTTTAATCTCTATGTACGTGCGACTTGTGCCGCGGAGGATGCACAAATCCAGACGCGAATCCAAAATTTTCACCTCATGTTGCACTTCTGCGTCGACGCAGGAAACAATTTCCTTAAGTCCATCACAACGAAGAAGTTGCTCCACCCAGCCGTTAATGCGATTCTGGTTGATGCCGATCCATGATGTTCCGCGGTCGATGGAAATTGCATCCACCGTACCACGAGTTGTGCGCTTTGCTCCTGATTGGCATGGAGTTACGAGACAAGGGATGTCGGAAAAATTTTGAATGCCGCCAATGCTCCCATTGGCCGGGCAGTGCAAGCGGCATGCATCTCCGTTGAGGATACCTTCGAATATGAAACGGTTGGGTCGGCAGACAAGCGTGCCAGGGATGAGATTCAGCTGCAACGACATGTAGCCACCAATGCACAGCAATTTTTGGCCGCTGGCAATGAAATTTATCGGTGCAAATATTTAGACCCGCTGCAAAATTCTTGAACTTTGGCATCTAGGCCGCTTTTCGGTCGATTTTTCTGAATTTTGCAATGGGTCTATTGGTTAGCCAGATAGCAGTTGCCTTTTGGTCGTGTCTTGAAATTTTAGAAATTTCACAACAGTGCCACTAGATTCGGCGGTTGAGGCATCCTGATTCCAATTTTACCTACCGTCAATGCCATTAGGCTATGAACATCCTCAGCCCGTTGAGTTAGCCAGAAAAACGCGGTCTTAAATTTGAAAAAATAGAAACAAGTGCCTGCCGTAAGGGTAAATTCTTTCCACACATTCACATTCAATCGCCACCGCAACGCGTCCGCAGCTTGCTTCACATTTTTTCTATAGATATCCGGTGATTCTTCTTCGCCATTTTGGGCGTAGTTTAGTGCTTTATGTTTCAGCAGGTAATTCATCGCACGGTCCGCCGTCAAAGCATCCTTCACAAACGAAATTAGCAGCGAGCCAATGGGTAAGCAAAATCCAATGACGAGGCAGACGACGGATGGAATGTATAGCGCAAGAGAATAAAAGAGTCCGAAGGTCAGGCACACACCGGTGAAAAATGAGACATATGCCGCGATGCGAAGAGTGGAAATGAGAATATTTATTGCGCGGTTTTGAGAATCGGCTATGGTGAATGCGACTAACGCAATAATTTTAGGGTCTGAGGATTGCTGTATGCTTGCTGGAATGTGGATTTTATTTCTAAATGGGAAACAGCGCAGATCTGACAGTTTTTTCCCTTTCTCCACTATTTTTGCCGTCAAAAACATGTCGCTTGGCATTTCTTTCACAACCATCTGAACACGCGATGATTGCCCAGCTCCATAAGCAGAAGATGGCAGGGAATTATTTAATTGCCGCAATCTGATCATAGACCACCAGGCAACACATAATTGCGGTACGTAAAATACCACGGCAAGAATGCAACGCCATATTTCGCAAGCTATTGCGCACAACGTTTGCCCTACGTCGGTCACAACATTAGTCGTAACATTTCCGTATACGATGCCGCCACTGGCTCCATTGCTTTCTTCCCATTTTCTCAGCATATCATTCGTATTGACGCCACCCGCATACTCCAAGACCAAATTCCTCATGACTTACCGCTGGTATAGGCCTTAGTAAGTTTGTCAATATTTTTTTGCTGATGTTGAGAGTTTTTACGCCGTGACGATTCCCATTTGGCGGTTCACTCTTTGCTAGAATCACTTACATTTTCTTCGATTGTTACGAGAGAATTATTGCATGGTCATGCCGCCGTCGATTGTAAGGGTATGTCCGGTGATGTAGCGCGCCGCATCGGAAGCCAAAAAAGCCGCTCCGTGTGCCACATCTTCCGCCGTTCCAAATGCGTGTACGGGAATCTGTTCTAAAATTTTGTCCTTTATTTTTTCAGATAGCGTCGCCGTCATGTCCGTCCCGATGAATCCTGGAGCGATGGCATTTGCCGTGATCGCGCGCGTCGCAAGTTCCCGGGCGATTGCCTTTGTGAACCCGATGACAGCGGCTTTTGCGGCAGCGTAGTTGGATTGTCCCGCATTGCCCGTAAGTCCCACAACGGAAGAAACATTGATAATGCGCCCCCAGCGATTTTGCATCATGGGCCTGCAAAGGTGCTTCGTCCACGCGAAACAACTGTCTAAATCCGTGCGCAGCACATCATTCCATTCCTCATCGCCCATGCGCAGCAGCAAATTATCGCGCGTAATTCCGGCGCAATTGACGAGAATATCATCCCGATTCCATTCGCGCAAAATGTCTTCGCAAACTACTTTCACCGCAGACATTTGCCCAACATCAACGGCATAGGCACGTGCGCAGACATTGCAATTTTTTAATTCTGACATTGTCTCCAAACTCGATTCCAGAGAACGACTTACGCAAAGAACGGTCGCCCCTGCGGATCCCAATTTAAGCGCAATTGCCTTGCCAATTCCACGACTTGCACCCGTTACAAGTGCCACGCGACCTACATGTTCACGATTTTCCACGCCGTAAAAGTGCAAGAACACAGGCAAACGGCGAGTAGAAAAAATTATTTCTGCAAAATTTCCTGTGCGCCGCTTCGCGTTTGACATTCACCATTGATGCGGCGTGATATAAAAATATCCCTCATAATAGCGATAGACATAGCGATAAACAACAATCCACGAATAAGCTCTATAATGATGTGTTCTCATTCGCAAATCCAGCGAAAATATAGCTGGCGCAGTTGGCCGTCCGGCATGCGCTGGATGATGGTTTCACAAATTGCTCGTGGCCCGCTTTCTTCTTCTCCTCCAATGGAATCGCCGTAGGCACGCAGAAGAAAAGTATCCCCGCGAACGGTCAGGCTATTGCCGAAAAATTGCAGTAAATCGGCTTGTGAAACGTCTCCCGGTGCGCCTGTATGCGCATCTCCGCTGGCGGCGTCATCGTCGAACCACGATTGCGCACGTCGATCGCTGGACAGATTTCCGGAGAAGTTCCGCCAACCTGCCCGTTCAATTGCGCGTTGCAAGGCTCCGCAGCGGCTATTTGGGTCGAGAGTGTCGCCTAATTTTCGGTTTACAAAGGCGCTGAGCGAAGGGAAAGGTCCACGGTTTCGCACCTCTTCGACGATGCATTCGGCAAGGCAATCCAATTCTCGTTCGGTCAGTTTGCGCAAAGGATAGATCGGAATGTTGGCGCTATGTCCCTTATATCGAGGGAGATAGTATGTATTCTCAGCTGCATCATATACCATGGATCGCAGAAAAATTTCCCACACATCGACGGATGCACCATTGACATTGAGTGCCCCCGCGTTGAGCAAAAATTTGGCGCGTTCCGATGCGGGCAATTTATCGCTAAAACCCTCCAATGGAACGACGACAGAAGACGTGTTGGCGGTTCCATCGGCTGCATTTTTTTCGAATCCGCCCGTGAAAAAGTGATCGTAAAGTGCTGCGTTGATGAGATATGAAGCGTCAAAGAGCATTTCCATGCGCACGCATTCGCAACTGCGCGCCAATTCATTCTCCGAAGTGCTTGGTAGCCAGGATTTATTCCGTCGGATGAGCGGAGGAGCCCAGCTATTTCCGACAACGTAGCAGGGATGATAGGAGAATGGGAACAATGGTAGATGTTGCAGCGCTGCCAGACTAAAAATTTTCTGTGGGACATCAAAGAGAATGGCGCCGTCGATTAAGTGTTCTGGCAGATGAGGTTCTGCGAATGGACTGTCGTGAAATGCGACGTTCCACGACGGAAATATGCGCAAAAATGTGCCTCTTTCTTCTCTGGTAAATCCCAGCAAGGGAAAGTGTTCGTGAAGACTGCGCCGTATCTGTCTGGCTCGCGGATTGTAATCAGCGATCCACCGGGTTGCAAAGGGACCTTCGCCGGTGCGCAAGGTGGCTTGCAGTCGGAAAAGTGGGCGCTCGATGCCATCGCGCGGAACCTCGTAGTTTTGCGTCCTATCGCCGTCGACAAAATCCGCAACTTCGTGGAACAACACCCCCGTGTGCCCGTCGCGCAACTGCAGGGTAAGATTGCTCCAGGAGGCGTTGACGGAGAGTGAATTAATTCTTTGCAAGTGAATGGTTTGTGCACCTTTTGAGGGAAAAGTAATGGACCAGCGATTGTGCGCCAGTCCCTCGCTCCACGACGCTTTCCAGCAGCCATCGTGCACTTCTTCCGCCGCGGAAAGGGAGAAAAATTTGACGGATCCGGCACCAAAATCCGACGAAAAAGTTCCGCAAAAAATGTCTCCGCTTTGGTCGTTGCCTAGGTAAAATCGGTTCTCACTTTCGGTGGATTCAACGCTGACAATGCACGGCAGCGCAGGTAGTTTCACGATTCTCTCCTCCGCTTCGGTCGCTCGGCAACGAAATTCGTAGGTATGCATTCCCAAATTCACAGCACATGGATTCCAAAGAGCAATTTGTGGAGCGAACGAAAGAATCAGATATTCCTCTGTCGCACGCGCATAAACAGTTAACCAAAAGCCGCAGAGGACGGGTGAAAATGGACATTGCGTCGCAACGTGTATCGCCGCACTTCGCACGGGTAAATCGTTGAGCTTGTAAGGACAAGGTTGCGTTGGCGGGTAAAGTTGGCGGTAAAAATCATCGCCGCCGCGCACGGCCACGGTTCCGCCGGTTGCATTGCATGCGTGATCGAGATAAGTTGCCACCAGAGAAAATGTTGGCGGCGGTTGCGGCAGGTCCCACGGCGGAGAAAAAAGAAATTCGTGTTCGGAAAATTCGCGGCGTTGCAACTTTGCCGTAAAATCGACTAACATCTCTCCCGTAGTATGTTGCAAGATTGACGCGCTGCTCAATGTTACCGCATGTACGCATTCGGCTGGAATATTTGGCACAAGTTCGCGCAACTGATCAAAGGAGCGCAAAGTCGGTAAAATGTCCCATTGTTCATCCCGGAGTCCGTGAGACTTAAGCCAAAGATTGCCAAATTGTTGCGCGATAGTTTCACTCAAGATCACCGGCCGCCGCACGTTTACGCGCACCTTTGCCGCTTCATCGCCCACCCAAAATCCCCAATGTCCATGAACACGGCCATTGTTGCGAATTTCAACGGTCGGACAGCGATCCGGTAGCGCCAAGTCCGGAAAAACGTTTGCCGCTGGTTTTTCAAGAATCGTGGGCAGTGAAAGCGAATTTTCTACTGGCAGTTCCGTGGAGACCAACCATTTGGAAAATTGTGCCGCACCATCGCGAACGGACCAAATTCCCGCCCAATGACGATTGGCCTCCAGAGCATTTCCACAAGCCACTCCCGCCATTGATGTTATCCACTGCCCGCCAGACATCTCCGCTGCCAGTGTTCCTAGCGCAATCTGCAACGCCGCCTTCGCATTTTGCCGAGCTATTTCCAGATCCATGGCAAGTCGCGCCCGCCGTGATGTTTGCCGCAAAAGCAGGTCTATTGTGGAAAAAATTGCGCCAAAAATGCTCACCACTGCGAGCATGAGTATGAGCGCGAACCCCTTAGAACTCGAGAGTGAGGAGTGGGATCCGCGCATGGACGATTTTCCATTGAACACTACCTGTCGTCAACTGTTTTGTGAAAATAACGTAATAGAGGAATTTAAACGGGCTCCATTGACAAAAAAATGAGCTTTGTCAGTGGCAATTTTCGCGGTCATTGCGCAAGTAGGGATTCTGCGTCTGTTCATCGCCGATGGTGCTGCTTTTGCCGTGACCGGGAAAGATAATCATTTGCTGTGGAAGGACTAACACGCGCGTTCGCAGATGTTCAATGAGTTGTGCGCCGTTTCCCCCGGGTAAATCACTGCGTCCGATACTATTGCGAAATAAGGAATCGCCCGTAAATGCAATGCTTTCCGACGGAATCGCGTAGACAATTCCGCCCGGAGTGTGGCCAGAGACGGAGCGAACGAGGATGTCGCAATCTAAAATGTGCACGATTTGCATGTCAAAAAGTAGCACGTCCGGCTCGCAGGGAGGGACCATGTC
>JAITFC010000011.1 GCA_031281635.1 Puniceicoccales bacterium
AGATGAATTTTCTGCACTTGAGGAAATTGTTTCTCCCGCAAAACTTCGACAAATTCTCTGTGACGATTTACGTGTTTTTGCAGAAGAGGCTCAAGACCACTACAGAGACCAAAACGGTGACAGCATCAGCGACATCTGCTTCGAAGGATATTATGCGGCAGCTGCCACGGCGGCATCGCTTTATTACCGCCCGTATGTAGATGGTGGATACACATCACCGCTCCCCATAATTGGTTGTACCAGCGTGCTGGATGACCCGGTTGAACACTGTGCGTCGACAATTCGAAAAACATTGCAACACGATCTGCCGTGGGCGTTTAGGGCACTCCACAATCTCAGTAACAGCGAAGAGGATCCGGAAATTTTATGGGACGGTAGCTATTTTCTTTCGCAATCGGGCGCTGCGCAAGATAAGGCCGCTCGGCTAAATCTCGCCATGGACGTGCTGCAAGACACCTACCCCGATGAACGTGATCCAAAAGTACTCTTTCAAAAACTCTGCCAAATTGTTGAAGATGCCGTGCAAAAGGAGCGCACAAAACGAGTGCACGCGCTATTAGGGAGTTATCCGAAAGCGAGGCTCGAAGAACTCAAGCAACGGATAGATCTGCTGAAAAGGGTTGCCATTTACGAATGTGCCAAGCTACCAGATGGTACGCTGGCTCAATGGTATACGCAAGGTCGACCGATCGCAGAATGTTTGATGACGGAATCACCATTTGCGGAACATGCGGGAAGCGCCTTCGACGAACTTCTCTATCAAGTAAAAGATCTGAGCATGTCGACGGATGAGAAGGACAAAATTCAGGAACTTTTCCCGGCCATTGAATCATTTTTGCAAAGAAAAGATGCGGTCAGAAATCTAAGGCAGTGGATATTTCTATGCCTAACTCTTGCATTCGGACTAGCTGCATGTGCCATTGGCATTGCCGTACTACTAGGTTTTAGCATTTTACCAGCTTTTAGCATTTTACCAGCTTCCCTGGCGCTATTCATTGAACCATATGACACAGTCATCGGCGCCATATTATTTTCATTTGCTGTAAAACTGATGCGTGCATGCCATCAAAGAAGTAAGCTATTCGACGAGGTGTCTATGGACTATATAAGTGCAGCATTCATTTAGAAATAAGTGTTTTTTCCTGCAAAATTGCGGTACGGTTTTTCTCGAAAACGAGAAGATTCTCTCTCGTATCCTGTCTGACTGTTTTGCAGCTGTTTAATTGCAGAATTCAATCGGTCCTTTATACCCGGCGACAGACCATTGGGCAGATGCGAAAGAGCTCCGTGCACATTCGTGAAATTTTCGGCGGCGTCTGCGTTGTTTGGGAATAAACGACCTATCGCACTGCGGGCCATCAAAAAAACGATGAATCTTCCCTCGAGCAGAGCCGCAATGAGATTGAATGGCTGCTGCGCGGAGCCTCGCTGGTCGGCGGGGGGCGAGGAGGGAAACGGACCTATTGGTCTGTTTTGTCGGAACCTAAAAATCCTGCAACAACTATTGTTGCGTAATTTTTTAAATTTTAGATGACGGCGTACCGGAGGAAGAGCAACGAACTGCGCGTACCGCGGGCTGCCCAAATGGCAAGAGAGGATTCGTAGGGGGATTAAGAAGTCCGACAGGCATCTCGTGGCATCTGAGAGATTAATGGATTTGGCTCTTGGAGCAGCTTGATGGGTTATGTGCCGCCTAGACTGTCTAATTCCATCTCTGAGCCTTTCCCCGGCTCTAAATTTGGAGATGGAGTTGGTGGATGTACTTCTGGACTTTCTTGATCTTGTGCAGGTAGATGGGGAGGGGTTGAAGGGAGTGCTTGAAACGCAGCTACTAGAGCTTGAAAGACGTCAACAAGCCATTGACCAGCATCTTGCACGGCCTGTAGAGTTAAGGGCAGCTTGTCGTGAGCCGGAGGAGGAGATTCTAAAGTCGGTGGTAAACAGGAAGCAGGAGGCGTATGCCGAGTAGTAAGAGCCTGAAGCCTTGTAGGATTTAGATCGTCGCCTGGGCAAATCGTACATTCATGGTCATCCACCGGGACTAAATAACCCCACGGGATGTAGCAAGGTTGGTCGAAATTAAAATGTGGATCAACTATACATAAACGCATCTTTGCTGGAATTTCATTAGGCAATGTAACCCAAAATGGTTCTCCTGTCTTTTGCAAATGGCTGAGACGCGCGCGCTGCTCTTGTGGTGATGGAGGTGATGCTGGTTCAGGTACATTAGCAAGACATGCTGTTGCATGATGAAAAACCGAAGTTGCGACACCGTATGCCGTTTGATAGGTCGTTAGCACTGATTGATTATTTTCAGAAGATACAATACTCCTAATACAGTCCAGTGCATGCATGAACAACATGCAAATTTGTTGACCATTAGCAAATTTCTGTCCATTACACATACAAAAATCCCTGAAATGCGTGATTATCTTCCAAACACCAAGTGATATATGATAACATGCACCGGCAGTACCATCATTTACAGAGTGTGCTAAAGGATTCAAAACCAATGATATTAAAGAAGTAGCTTCAATTCCACATTCGTGGAGGCTTTTCGTGGCGACTAGGAATGGGAGCAGTAATGGCACATATTGGTCTAAACCTAGGCCCTCAACATCACTAGGTGGAATATTCAATGGCGGCGACGTCAACAACTGTTTCGCTTGCTCCAACTGCGGATTTGTGGACGGAGCGTCCATAGGAGGTGTAAAAGGACCCGTACTGCCAACAGAATGAAGCATAGCCTCTTCAGTTTAATCAAGGGCAAAAAACTTGCAAGATTTTTTTAAAAAATTTTTTCCCCCAATTCCCGTTGACAGCAACCGCAGCACCGCTAGCCATGGGGCGATGGGGCAAATGAATTCGTTGGATTTGAAAAATGCTGGTTCCGCTGGTCTTCCGTTCAGCGGCGTCTTCCTTTTGCGCGCATTGTCGCGAAGGACAGCTAAAAACGGCAAGCCATTTCTCGTAGTGGAAGTGGGAGACCGCTATGGTTCTTTTACATTTAACATTTTTGAAGACAGTGAAATATTCTATTTGCTGCAAAATGTTCCCATGGCGACAGTTCTACTGCTTGGCGGCATAACGGAGACATTTAACGATCGCTTCAGTCCACGCGTGCAGACGCTGCAGAAATTATCGCAAAAAGAGGCGCATGACCGAGGTTTGGATCGCGATCTCTATGACGGTCCCAATGAGAGTGTTGAATCGCTCCGAAAGGAATTAGATGATCACATCGCGCGCATTGGCCATGAAATTCTGCGCAAGACAGTTATCCAAGCTCTGGCCGACGTGGGAGAAATTTTTTTCTCCAACACAGCCGCCATTTCCATGCACCACGCCTATCGCTGCGGACTTCTGGAGCATTCCGTCCACGTGACTCGTGCTGGGGTGGCACTTCTCCCGGCCTATTCTTTCGTGAATGCGGATTTGGCCATAGCGGGAATGATTTTACATGACATCGGCAAGGCGCTGGAGTACCGCGGCGATGGGGCCTACGAGCGGACTCGCGCCGGCATGTTGGAAGGGCATGTTGTACTCGGCTTTCGCATCGTTCGCAAGGCCGCTCTAACCGTTGGATTGGAGGAAGATCTGCTATTGCAACTGGAGCACATCATTCTGAGCCACCAGGGTATGCCGGAATATGGAGCTGCCGTGCTACCATCTTCTCCCGAAGGCGTTTTTGTCTCTCTCGTCGATAATTTGGACGCAAAAATGGCTATGGTTGACCGTGCCATCGCCAATGTGCCCAATAATGCGGAATTCAGCGAAAAAATTCCCGGTCTGGAAAATGCCCGCGTCTTCAGAGGAGATCGCTCGGACACAACCAGGAAATAGGAATTCTCGAGGTAGGCCGTCGCAGGGTCCTGCGTCTTTGCGCGCATTGGTCGTATTTTTTCGTTGTTTTGAGCGCGATAGTGTGTAGAGTGGCACCCGAGTATGTTGCGTTCATTTCGTAATGCGTTTTTTACCGGTTTGTTTACGCTGCTGCCGCTTGGCATTACTGCGTTTGTTGTGGCCCTGCTCATCGAACGCATTGGGACTCCGGCGAGCAAGTTGTTTTTCGGGCATGCGCCGAGGACATTTGCGGTAAATGCGGCGGTAACTTACACGATCAACATTCTTGCCACACTGCTGGTAGTTGTTCTCGTGGCGTTGCTTGGCTGCGTTTCTAGATATTTTTTAGGTCGTTGGATCATCGGGGGAACGGAGAGAATTATTGGACGACTTCCCTTCGTGCGCATGCTCTATAACACTTCTAAGCAAATCATTGGCACATTTTCCGACGGCAAGCGTGCCGTATTCCGCAAGGCCGTATTGGTGGAATTTCCAAACGATAAGATGCGTTCCATAGGCTTTGTAACCGGCAAAGCAGAGGGTCATATTGCTGAAGGGTTCAACGAAGAGGATGTCCTGTGTGTTTTTATCCCAACTACGCCCAATCCAACGTCCGGATTTCTCATTCTCGTGCCGAGTGCGCGCTGTGTTTTTCTCGATTTACCCATTGCCGATGCCATGAAGATGGTAATTTCCGGCGGTGCTTTCATTCCCGTCAAAGAGAAGGACTTAGAACAAGCGGAATAGAAAAAGTAGATGATAGAGAATCATCTTCTTAGTTTATAATTTCACATTGCGAATCCCGTGACGGCGGATCATAGTTATTCGAATGAGTGAGAAAGTTTCTGTTTTGCTTTGACATTGCGCAAAATTGTGTAATAGATTCAACTCTAATGAGTGTTTTTCCGCCAGGGATACGTTATTTTCAGACAGATTCGACGGGAAAAATTGTCCACCAAAGGGCAGCGACCGATGCGAGACCCTCCGTTTTCTTCGCCAGCATTCCGCCGGCAATTGGCAGTCCATCGGCTTCCATCACGCAGGTGGCCGGAATATGTGAGCAATTTTTGAACAGCGTTACCGATATATTTGACAGCAAAGCAATTGGCGAATTTCAGGCTATTTTGCGCAATGTTCACGTGTTTGAAATTCCGAAACCTGCAAGGTATTGCGCCGAAGCTGCAGAAAAAGCCAGGAATCTTTCGACCTTACCCGGATTCCCGAAGGAAATTATGCAAAGGAACGGACTTATCGCATTACACTATGAGGGGAAAGTGAAATATCTTTTCCAGTACAACAATACTGTGTGTTTAATTAATGGGGGAAGGAATAATGAGACAATGCATGGCGCATCTGGATTGGATGTTTTATGCACGCTAGATGGCACTATGGATTCGTTGCGAATTAGAGATATCTTCTCTCAGCCAAAATTCGTTAGCAGTAATGACGATCTACCGAAATTTACGCAACCACTGATTGCGTCCATAAATCCAAACTTTGATATAATACAGTGCGTCATGCGTGGAATTTTTTATGCTTATACGGGAAAAAGAATGGGGGATCTACCCAATTCTCCCGCCGTCCGTCGGGAGGCTCATGCCATCTGGAGAAAATTCAGCTGCTACGCCGAAGGAAGCATGTTGCTAGGGAGGATGGAAGCCATTCGCACAAAACCTACGCCACTGGAGGAAGATTTGCAAGCCCTCCGACAGGCGGCGGGTCAACTTGGGCGCAACATGGACCATTGGCGGCGCAAAATTGAGGAAACAGGGGATCCGCTGCCTCAAGATTTGGAACGATTTTGCAGCCACACCCTGGAGCTCCAAGAAGAATGCGACCAGCTCTGCGATAGCATCATGGCTCGATGGCCGGAAACTCGACTCCAAGAACCTCTGCTCCCTCAACATTTCGAGACAGTCATAAGTCATCAATGTGTCGTCTCCTGCGGGAATCGTTTGAGCCGTTTGGCAACCTCGCTCAGCCGGAGCGAATCACAACCTGCGACCGTTGCATTGGTACGACCCGGGCTTCGAATGCCGCTGGCAAATGAAAAATTTGCTACAATTGAAGAGGCGACGCAGCAGCTGGAGATTGCTCTTTCCTATGATTCTGTGGACGTGCTTTGCGCGGTTGCGTTCCATATCCCAATAATAGGCTTTGACATCAGATCAAATAGTGTCGGTGCGCAGCAAAAATTTCTCAGCACATTGGCGCGAGCTAGCAAGAAACTGGGAGACTCTAAATCATTTGCGTATCAGGACTGCGACATTCATCAACGAACGGGTGCGCCGGTGCTAACAAATAGGCTCCTCGCAAGTGAACTCATGCGTGCTGCCTCCTTCGAAACCGCGAAGAGAATCCCTAAAATGTTGAAAGTTTTAGGAAATCTAGAATTGCAGCTTAGTACTTTTACGTCGTTTTTCCAGCGGTCACCCCTGTGCATTTTCAACAATCAACAAGAGTCCATGCTTGCCGAAGAAATTTATCAATATTCTCTTAGTAAAATCGGCAACCAATTGTTTGGTGCACATATTGAGTGGAACCTGGATGGACCGCTAGATCCGCAGCATCCATTGGTTCAATATGCAAAAAGGGCATTTAGAGAATTCCCGGCACTCAAAGCAACATTGAACAGTATAAATCCTCAAGAAATCCAACCACTAATCACTACAATTGGCAGAGATAATTGGCAAGTTTTAATTTTGCTGAGTAATAAATTTCTTCCTTTTTATGTACATATAAACACTCCCGCGTTCATTGAACGTTGGCATGAAAAGGATAAAAGTGAAAGCGCAGATGATTTATATAATTTTTTTACATGCATGGATAGCCAAATGGCGACTAAAGCATTGATAGGCAATGAGAGTTTCCTCAGAACGAGACTTTCTTACAGTGCTTGGATGGCGAATGGCAACTTCGTGTCGTACACACCGAACGAACAGCGGACTAATACCGATACGAGTAGTGTGCAGGATTTTGCTGTTCGTCGATCTCTTTCGGCGAACGCAAGCCCGCTTTTTCGTGATGTTGTCATGGCAGCCGTGAAGCCGTCAACGCAAACGCAAACATTACTCACAGCTTTTGAAAACAACTTTGAAATTTATTTGGAGAAATTTTATGCTGAAGATCATATTCGGCAATATTACTTCGAAGATCGTGACATCTATAATTTGTGGATAGAAATGTTGCTCCGGCCGCGGCCAAATACTGCATCACCACAGAAAGATACCCTTGCTGGCCCGCATGCCATTTGCGTCGTGGAAAAATTGGCAAAAATTCATAAAAAAGTCTGCAGAAGATTTTGCGACGCTCTTCCAGGCCATGCCGATGTCAAGGCCATTTGCGGCCTGATGCACATAGAATATTCCATATTGCGTAATCTTGCCGAAGCAAATCCGTCACTATACGCTAAACTTTTGGCATCCGATGACCCTAACATTAAAGCAATTCTTCCCAAAGGCAGATTGGATCGCATCGGACGCCTACACCGTCGTGGAGATATTGGACCGGAAGTAGTTCCGCTGATTGACCTGATGAGGGCGCAATGCCTCCATGAACAGATTGCCGCCAGAGAGTTTAATCGCTCGATTGCTCCGCTCCCGATCGAGTCATTGGCCGAAATGGCTGCTTGTATCTACCGGGCGAGGCAATTGCATCAGACCAGGCTTCCACTCAATGCCGCAGCTATCCTGAGTCAGGCGGCGTTTTCCATGCATGTTCAACTGGAAACGATGTCTCATCGGGACCAAATCATCGCTGCCCAGCTCTTTTTGCGGGGAGTTTTTCCATCCGAGTATAATCTCAGAGAGCCGATAACTGTGCAAGGTGTAGGGGCCGTGTCCTTCGGTAAGTCTCCTACCATCTGCGTCCACTTGCTCAGTGCTGATGTATTTATCAATGGCGAAAAGCAGGTAGTTTTCGATCAACGCCTCTTCCAAATCAAGAGCTTCCGCCACATGTTTCCTAATGGTTTTTACCCCGCATGCGTAAAGTCTGGAGACGCTTACACGTTTTTTCACAACGGAATCGAATATCAAGCTTTCATGCGGGATCGCTATTATCCGGAAGTTTTACGTAGAAATTTTGACGGTCAATTTTATACGCTCGTTTTGTATGATGCTCGCGATGAAGAGAGTCTCAAAAGGTGGGAGCTATTGCCGCCAGTTTTTCGAAGCGAAAGATTGGATTGTTGGGTTGATGCGCGTGGCAATTTAAAGGTACTTCCAGCCGGGAAAGAGGAACCAGTTATTTATGAAAGTGACAAGCTGAAAGGGCCCGGATTTATCCATAGGGCGGACAAGCCAGGCCTAACATTCTGTCCTGGATCAAGCGATTTCGCAAATACTGTTTTTGGAAAATTTGAAGACTATGAGAGTTTTTTGCCATTTTACGACGCGAACAGGAATCTCGTCGCCGTCGAAATGCCACGCTACGGGTTGCGCTTTGAGAAAAACGAGCAAGGCTACTGGGTCCCCAATCCAAATGAAGATCCACCCCTGCGCCTCGTTTCCGCTCCAGCACTAACGGCCGAAGATCGCCTGGAAGCACTGGCCAAGCTACCCAACGCTTCTTCTCCGCTAATTTATGCGCAACGCTATGATGCAAACTCCGGTAGGCCGCTACCGCAATGGGTTGCCTTTGTTCCAACGAGTGACTTTTCCAGTTATCCTGCACTGGCTTCTAAACTCTACATCGCGGAGGATAGTACGGGCTTCCGAAAAACTAGAATTTCAGTGCCATCGGTGATTGGAAAGATTTCTCTAGCGGCGGAATTTTGCAAAGAACGGCGTTATGAAGATGCTTTTCAAATGCTCTGCGGCATCGAGAAAAAGGGCGCTTTCTCTGAAGATGAAGAATGTCTGTTAAAGAGTATGATCGAACGCATAACGGAATCGTTCGATGACGAACGTGGAGCAGCTATTCTGGTAAAAGCATATTCGCTATGGAAATTGCATGTTTGCAACTTCATTCCACATCAAAAATGCCGAGCGAAACTCTGTTCTCTATCGCGTTCTAATTGCACGATAAGTCGAGTTATCTTAACATACATTAGTTCGAAAGAGCGGCAAAGTTCCATGCGACTTACATTGACGGAGGAATGCAATCTGCTGCGATTTATGATAGAGCTCGAGCAGTGTAACCCCAAAGAATGTACACTTTTCCAGGAACAAATAGCTTTGCTCGAAAGTGCAATGAAAGGAGAGGCACTAGCACCACGGCCGGAAGAACATATCTATTATCAAGTTCGCAATGACCCGACACTGCCACACCATGCAGCGGCCATCGGTGATGAAGAAATTCCCCTCGCTTTCCCCTCGGCGACGGACGTGTTGCATCTGGATGCGAAATTTACGCAAGTAGCTGCAGTCGACGTAGATCCACAACACCTACCCATAGAGCTCGGAGGCGACATCGACGCCTTGGGTAGATGTGGAAGAGAATACACCGAATGGCTACGTGGAGAAATCCAACTTGGGGCCGGGCTCAATGCGGCGGACGAATATCTCGTCCTTCCGTCTAGGCAGGAATTCATAGACATATACCAAGCAGTGCGACGGTTGCAGGAAGAATTTCATAGGGAAAAGGTAACGCTACAAGCGGCACTGCTGAGACAGGCTCGGGCGCTGCAACTAGCAAACACAAGCGGATCATCGAGTTATCCTTCGATCACAGAGGCAGATCTGCTCCGCGCCTTCGGCCTCTTCACGGTCAATATCCCGGGAAAAACTAATAATGCGAAGCGGGCTAAGCAATTTCTCATTTCCCGCGGGGCCACTATGAATGACGACGATTTGCGCTGTCTGATGGAATTGTTTTACAAATTCGCACTCGTCGCTTCCAATGACCGGCATTTCGCAACTTTGCGCAGCGACATGGAAGAAGTTCTGCGCGGCGACGATGGCCCAATTGATAGGTCCGACTGGGTTAAGCTGCGCCCAGCAATTCTCACGGCCACTCAGCCAAATGATGCGAAACCAATCATTGCACTTTTTGAATTATTTTCCGGCATTCGCACGCGACCGGATCAGCGGGAATTTCTCGAGGTTATTATCGATGCTCTAATCAGGAAAGACTCAATACTCATCCAGCAGCTTATGGGCAGCGGAAAAACTTTGGTGAACATCCCTTTTCTCGTTTTTTTCGTGGATCTGCTTCCCGACGCCTTTCCCCTACTCTGCGTGCATTCCTCCCAGATGGCTTCCATACACAAAGAATTCCTAGGAACAATGCAGGTTTTGACGGGCGTAAAAATTTCCTACCTTTCTCTCCCTTCGGAACATTTCACCAACCTTGAAAGATTGCGGGAAATTCATCAAACGCTAGAGAGTACGTTGCGACACGGCGGTCAATTACCGATAATTGAGTCGCGCACACTCATGGGACTTAGGGCTCAGTACAAATCTCTTTCAAGCCCCGAACGAACGCCAAAGGAACAGGCAGTCCGCCGAATGCTCGGCGCAATATTGCTCATCACCAAGGATCGCGGTTTTGCTATTCTCGATGAGGTGCACATGACGTTAAATCCCAAAGAAACCTTCATAATGCAGGCGGCTGCCGCCCAAGATGCGCAGCTGAAGATCGATGACATCGACCTCACATATAGTATCATAGAGAGTCTTCCGCAAAACCTTCTCGATGCCATAGCGCACAATACCCAGGAAGCCTTTAATGCAAACGAATTACAATCTATGTTTCGCCAATGCCTAGAGAATCACTTGAATAAATTTCTCATTCCGGAACCACCCATCGACCGTCAAGTACTCATTAATTTTATCCTAAACCCGCGATTGCCTTTTCCCGAAGGCATTAGACGCAACAGCAGTATCTACGAAAAAATCTGCGTCCTACGCGGAATTTTCACCACCTATCTTCCCAATTGCCTTTCGCGCAATTACAATCAGCACTATGGCTTCGATGAGGAGGGAAATTGCGTTCCCTTCTGGGGCGTGGCCACGCCTTCTCCGAATCGTTTTCAAAATCCCTACGAAATTGCCATTTACACAACACTTAGCGTCACCATGGGCGGGCTGCCTCGACCCGCCGCCGTGGCAGCTGTCTCTAGCATGCTACAGTCCGCTATTGACGCCGTGGACCCGAGTATGACATTTCCGGAAACTCCCGCGGCCATACGCTTTGCAACTCTGTTCAGAGGGGCACGTCTACCGGACGGCCGAGAGCTTACACTGGCGCTTTTTGATGGCGGCAGGGTAGAACTTCCACGAGATTTAGATATTATCCTCGCCATAGAGGAAAAAATTAAAAGCACCCCATTGTTGCAACGGCAACTCGTCCAAAATTTCATCCGCGATCAGACAACGCACCGCACCGAATCTTACGGTTGCTCATCCTGCGCCATTGCCGATTTGTTTGCTGCTTCCGTTGCCATGACGGGAACTCCTGCCAATCGTTCAATTTACGGCGGAGGACTGAATGAACACTGCAAGTTGCAGAACGGATCCCTGGGGCGCGTAATACACAAGTGCCTCAAAGATTTTGGGAGCGGAAGGGCAACGATCACAGAAATTCCAAAAGCAAAAGAGCGCACCGCAAGAACCCTGCTCGAAACTTTTATGCAACAGCAGCCGGAGCACGCACAAAAAGTACATGCCTTTGTCGACGTCGCCGGATTCCTAAAAGATGTCCCCAACCGCCAGTCTGCCATGGAAATTGCCGCAGTCATTCGAGAAAATCCCCGGGGAGAATGGGCATTTTTGACGCACATCGAATATTACGACAATGAATTGCAAGCATTTGCTATTTTGGAAATTTGTCACCCGGATAGGCCACCGCAGCTCATCGGGAGCGGAGCAGCGGCAATCCCTGCCTCACAGCGCTTCGTCTTCCTTGACCAAAGCCACGCCACCGGCTCCAATCCAAAGCTACCTCGAGATAGTTGCTTTCTCGTTACTGCCAACGGTGCCAACACAACATTGGAGGATCTCTTACAGGGAGTTATGCGGGCCCGAGGATTCATGGATGGGAATGGTCAAACCGTATCCTTTCTTACTTCCGAGGAGCACCACTCTCATTTCACTGCTAGCAGTGAAATGACGACAGTTGGAGATATCCTTTCTACAACTGCGCGCAATTCCGCCCAAGGTCTTGCACAGCAGAACATGCAGGGTGGATTCCTTCAAATCAAAGAGGCGCGAGACACCATCCTCATCGCGGAGTTGATCCGCTCGGAAGACGTGTCGGTACCGGACGAGATCAAAGATCGTTTTTATTCTGAGGTCCAAAAAATCTTCTTGGACGAAGACAATTTTGACGCCACCAGACGATTTGCCAGCGGGCGCGAATTGCAAAATGGGCAAGAACTTTTAGAGGCATATTTACATCAAGCAAAGGAGCAATTGCGCGAGGCGTTGTCAGCATGCCAATGGATGCTTCCCGAAGAAATAGATCAGCGCATTGCCGCAATGGATGAAAAACTACGACCATTCACCGCAAATGTCGCGGGAACCATGACCCTTGGACGGCAAGATACGGATAGAGAAATTCAATTGAGCGTGGAAGCGCGCGTAGAGGTGCACGCGCAAATGGAAGTTAACACAGAATTGCAACAGGAATTACAAAGGGAGCTCACTATATTCAACGACGAAATAGCGTATGAAGGTGCAAGAGGAGAAAGACCGTTTGGCCTAGAAAGAGGCATGTCGGCCTTGCAATTTTTTGAACCTGGTCTGAGTCCCATCTCGAAAGCTCGTTCTTTATACCACGAACTCGCGCGGCAACACGATGATTTTTCTCGCAAAGTCCAAAAAGCTTATGAGCAATATGATGAACTTTTTAACGATGGTTTTGTGCTCGTGGAAAATTATTTTCTTGAGACTCGATATAATGGCACATGCATTTTTAGCGAAAAATATCAGGAACCGGTGCGCGCAATGGTCGTTATCGTGGATGCGCAGTACCCTAGAGTCGTATTTATATCTCAATATGCCCTACAAGAAATCTTAGCAAATGGTGGTTTCCCAGATGGCTTCGTTTGTGACCTAAATGGGCAGAATATGGATGTAAATCATCCACTGCCTGACAGTCCAGAAGCCAAACATCTTCTTCAAAGAGCGATGTATGAAGCTCACGTTTTCAATGGCGATGTCACGTGGCTGAATGCCCATCCGGAAAT
Source organism: Puniceicoccales bacterium (assembly GCA_031281635.1). Taxonomy (GTDB): domain Bacteria; phylum Verrucomicrobiota; class Verrucomicrobiia; order Opitutales; family JAIRLM01; genus JAITOA01. The sequence continues at coordinate 12,971 of JAITFC010000011.1, forward strand.
CACCGCCGCTGGGACGCGGTACCACCTGAAACGTTTTCGGCAACAACCTGGAGGCGAAGAAAGATTTAGAAAGTTACAGCAGAAATTTCTCTGGCTGCGCATGCCCAAATTTCTGCGCGCGCGTGAAACTACCGCTTACCATGCCGCACATACACTGCGAACCGGTGAAATCCTTGGTAGACGAGAGGAACGTGCCTTTGCTTCACTAGGACTTACCGCCGCGCAAAGTTTTACGACCATGGCAGAGACACTGCTGCAATGGCCCAATCTGTGGGACGAAAATTGCCAAATTGTTGCCCGAAAATTGCCAAGAGAATTTTTGTGGCACTACAAAAAAGGCGCACTCAAAGAACGCTATGAAAGAGATCTGGATGAACGAGTACCGGAACTAGAAGTAGTTCCAGAAGACCCGCCACCAGATGACGAGCCCGCTGGACCACCCGAAGTAATGCAAACGGCGAAGACAAAATTTTGGACCGCTGGGACTATTTTGGGAATTATCGGCATCACACTTGTTATCATCGCAACGACAGTTTTATCGGGCGGCACTACAACAATCTTTTGGTCCGTTATCGGCCTGGGCGCTACGCTGTCGGTCGGCGGAATTTCGTGCCTCGTCATTGGTTTCCGCTCCTAGAATGGGTACGAATTACGCAACTCCTTCCGCAGCAGGAAACTAGGTCATGTTCGTAAGTTAAATTTCTGCAAAACATTAGAGTGCAATAAGATCCAAATTTGTCGTAAGAAGGATTTGACAGAACGGGCAAAATGCACAAAATGCCAACACGATGTCCATTGGAAAGATGCCACCGTCCCCGGGAAATGTAAAACCGCCGCCCGAGGCGGATCCGGCAGCATCGAATTCGCCGCCCGAGGATGTTCTGGCAGCGTCGGGTCCGCCTCCCGAGGATGGTCCGGCAGCTTCGAGTCTGCCTCCCGAGGTGGGTCCGGCAGCATCGAGTCTGCCTCCCGAGGCGGCTGCGCAGGCGCCAGAGGCTCCTGGGCAGCCGCCAAATCTCCCCGTTGGCAACACTGGCGAAGACGGGGAGGTAAGCGCGAATATCCCTCCAGGTGTGTCCGGCCATGAAATAGGTGACGTCAATCTTAGGGATGAAGTGGAAAAGAATGATCTTTGGTGTTTGAGAGTTTAAAACTATGAAAAAAAATAATTGCAGTAAGATGACCGTTAGTGAAACGAAATTGGCAGAGATGCGAACTGCTCTCTGTCCCAATTCAGTCGCTGGTGGACGTATGTCGTGGCAGGTTGATCAGATGGGTGATCGCATCGTCAAACATTTGGAGCGGATGCTCGCCCGGGAGCCGAATAGCGCGGCCTTGCGAGATTGGTGCCAGGCAGACATTTACGCGCTGCGTGATCGCATCCTGGAGCGCTACATCGCCACACAAAAGGCACAGCATACCAGCAATTGCCGCCGCGTCTACTACCTTTCCATGGAGTATTTGATGGGGAGGCTCTTACGCGACAACTTGTACAATTGCGAACTCTTTGACCTAAATAAGGAAGCACTGCACCAGTTGGGTATTTGCTACGACGTGATGGAGCGACAAGAAGAGGATATGGGCCTCGGCAATGGCGGTTTAGGACGTTTAGGGGCCTGCATCATGGACTCTCTGGCAACGCTCAATTATCCGGCCGTCGGCTATGGCATTCACTATGAATTTGGCATGTTTCGCCAGGAAATTCGCAATAAGCAGCAGGTAGAATTGGCCGATAATTGGCTTGCCTACGGGAATCCCTGGCAAATTCTCCGCGCGAAAAATGTGCAAAATGTCCAAATTTACGGTCACGTGGAAAATTACTACGACGAAAAGGGAGATCTGCGCGTGCGCTGGGTGGGTGGCGAATGCTTGCGCGGAATTCCCTGGGACATCCCCATCGTCGGTTACGGCGCGGAAACGGTGAATTTTCTGCGGCTTTGGGAGGCGCGTGCGTCCTGCGATTTTTGCTTGGAAGATTTCAATCGCGGTAACTTTCTCGAGGCGGTGCAGGAAAAAGCGCGGGGAGAAACAATCTCGAAAGTGCTCTACCCCAATGATTCTAGCGATGCCGGAAAAAATTTACGACTCATCCAACAGTACTTTTTTGTGAGCTGTTCCATCCGCGATATCATCCGCCGCCACTTCACCGACGGCAGCAATTCCTGGGGCAATTTTCCTGACAAAGTCTGCATTCAGTTGAATGACACGCACCCCACAATCGGCATCGTGGAGTTGCAACGCATTCTCCTGGACGAAGAAGGACTTGGATGGGATGCCGCCTGGGACATCGTCACGCGCACATTTGCCTACGCTAACCACACGCTCATGCCCGAAGCGCTGGAAAAATGGAGTGTCCCGCTCTTCCAGCGGGCCTTGCCGCGTCACTTGCAGCTCATTTACGAGATCAATCGCCGCTTCCTCGAAAAGGTGTCACGGAAATGGCCCGGCGATACGCAAAAATTGGCGGAAACATCTCTCATTGAAGAAGGTCCCGTGCAATACGTGCGCATGGGAAATCTGGCTGTTGTGGGAAGTTTTTCTGTGAATGGTGTTGCGAAAATGCATTCGGAACTAGTTAAGCGGTCGCTATTCCCGAGTTTTTATGCGCTTACTCCAGAAAAATTTAGCAATAAAACCAACGGTGTCACGCAGCGACGCTGGGTAAATTCCGCCAACCCCCGTCTCGCCGAACTACTGAACCGGACAATAGGGAAGGGATGGGTCACGGACCTGCGTCAATTGTGTCAATTGGAGCCGCTTGCCAATGATTTGGAATTTCGTGACACCTTTGCTCGCGTGAAATTGCAGAATAAAGTCGACCTGACCAACTTCGTCGCCGAACGCTGCAAGATTACACTCAATCCGCGCTCACTCTTCGACGTGCAAATCAAGCGCATTCACGAATACAAGCGTCAGCATCTAAAGCTTTTACACGTATTGACAACCTACCGACGACTGCTGCACGGGACGGCAAAAAATATTCCACCGCGCACATTTATTTTCGGAGGGAAGGCGGCACCGGGCTACGAAATGGCAAAGCGCATCATTCACGCAATCAACGTAGTAGCAGAAAAAATTAATGGTGATTCCCGCGTTTCCGAATTGCTCAAGGTTGTGTTTGTACCTAACTACGACGTGTCGTCGGCCATGGTGATCATTCCGGCTGCGGATCTGTCGGAACAAATTTCCACAGCTGGCATGGAGGCATCGGGGACAAGTAACATGAAACTTGCGCTGAACGGCGCGCTCACCGTGGGGACGCTGGACGGTGCCAATGTGGAAATTCTCGAAGAAGTTGGCCCGGACAATGTTTTCATTTTTGGTCTGCGGGCGGAAGAAGTGGCTGAGCTGCAACGTAATAACTATCAACCGCGTCAGTTCTATGAGTCCGACGGCGAATTGCGCGCCATTCTTGATTGGATGCGCTCCGATGCCTTCGACATTGCCGGCGAATTCAATCCCGTGCGCTGCGTGGCTGACAATCTCCTTGATGGCGGCGACCGCTACTTCGTCCTCGCCGATTACCGCTCCTACGTAAACATCCAGGATCTCATTTCTGACTATTTCCTCAATGCGGAATTGTGGTATTCCATGGCAATTTTAAACGTTGCTCGCATGGGCAAATTTTCCAGCGATCGCACGGTCACCGAATACGCCGACGATATCTGGAAATTGCAACCTCTTCGCCAGGAGTAGGAAAGAAATAACCTACATTTTTGGTAAAATTCGCTGCAGCACTGCCTCGCTTTCGCGCTGGGTGGGTGCTGAGTGTGCGTTATGCCTTGGCGATGTCCGGATCCGGCGGCTTCTGATATGTGCTATTCATATGTATATCTGCGGTTTCCTTATCATCCAGCACTCTATGTAGACAATATAGACATTCATATTGAATGAAAAGCGTAATTAAGGTCGCATTTGCGTTTGTATCACCTTGGTCATGACTTTCTCCAGATAAACGATTCAGCGTTTCAGTGTACTGTCTTCCAATGGTATCAACACTCGTTTTGTCCAATGATAAATACGGCGTATAGAGGCGCATTGGAGGCCATGAGAAGGTCTTGCGGCATAGCATGAGACAAATATTATTTAGACGTTTCTGTGTTTCCTCATCGACGTAGCATGGTTTGCATAGCATGTCGGACGCCGCAATAAGACACGTGAATAGCCGCGGATAAAATTTTCTCATTATATTTAACGTATTTTCACTCAACTGGGCTGGATTCTCTCCGGATTCGCATCGCCTGCTGAGGTTAAGTAGCCAATGTGTAATGTCAAGGAGATCATCTACGAAGTCTCGAATATTAACTACAACTTTCGCGAAAGTTTTCGTATGTCCCATATGTATTCCCATCGCAATTCTAGATTTCACATAGCTATCACGAGGTTTTTTTAGATATCGTTTTACGCCTCTTTCGGTGTCTAGGGCGTCGTTTCCAATAAAAAATTGCACTCCGTCGCTTGGACCAGTCGTCGAGAAGCCGATGTAGCCTCCAGCAAACAAAACAATTCCAGCAACAAGAAGAATTGCGCTAGTTGGGCTAAAAAATATGAATGCTTTAAACCAAAAAACAAAGGTGATGTCACCAATAATCAATCCTCCTCCCAATAGCATAGCCATCACAGAAAGTAAACGCAATGCCGTCGGGCTGCTCGATCCGGGTAGGCCAGCGCTGCTCAAATTCACCATCGGCGGCGCAAAGTGTGAACACTTATCATCAAATCCCATTTTGCACAGCAAAAGTAAAAATATAGACAAAGGCAAGGATATTTTTCGGAAATATTACCGATTAGAATTATAACATTGGAGATGTGATTTAGAAAGCAAATTTGGTAAATTTCTGCAAATGGCTGCCGCTTTCCCCGGCGTTCACCGTTGCCTGAAAAATCGAAAAATTAGAAAAAAAATGGTTGACGACGCCAGCAAAAGCATTGTCGTGGCAGACGAGGTATGGATAGGAAAGCAGTTGAAGAGCGGGTTAAAGACATTATAGCCAAGCAATTGAATGTGGATAGAGAACGAGTGACGCCAACCAGTGCATTTTTGGAAGATCTGGGAGCGGACTCCCTGGATCTTGTGGAGTTGGTGATGGCATTTGAATCGGGATTTGCCGACGAAATTGACGGTGAAATTCCTGAGGCCGACGCGGAAAAACTGCGTACGGTGCAGGATGTTGTCGATTACATAATGTCGAAGGCTGACTAGGTTGTCGGCAGCGTCCTACGGTTTCTTCCATGGTGACGAAAGCGCAATCGCAGCTGCAACGCGTGGTGGTGACGGGGCTTGGCGCTGTCACCCCTCTCGCTTTGAATTTTCAAGATTCATGGGATGCCTTGCTAGCCGGGCGGTGCGGAGTTGGTTCGGTATCGAAGGTACGGGCGGAGCAGTTCCCCTGCAAAGTTGCGGCGGAAGTGCGCGATTTTAATGCGGACGAGTGGTTGGATGCCAAAGATGTGCGCCACAATGATCACTTTACACACTACGCCGTTGCCGCCGCAAAAATGGCCGTTGCTGACGCGCAGTTGGACTTCTCGAAATGCGATCCCTACCGCGCCGGGGTCATCATTGGTTCGGGGATTGGCGGACTGCAAACCATTGAATCGCAGTCTCAGATACTTTTTAACGCCGGTCCACGACGCGTTTCTCCCTTCATGATCCCAGCGCTCATCACAGATATGGCCGGAGGGATCGTAGCCATCAAAATGGGTCTGCGTGGGCCGAATTTCGCCGCCGTAAGTGCTTGTTCAACGGGTTCCCATGCCATCGGAGAGGCCTACCACTTTTTGCGCCTCGGAAAGGCCGACGTAATGCTGTCTGGCGGAGCGGAAGGGAGCGTTAATGTGTTCTCCTTTGCCGGTTTCTGTGCCATGCGCGCCATGGGAACGGCATTCAACGCAGATCCATTGCGGGCCAGCAGACCATTTGACGCCAAGCGTGACGGCTTTGTCATGGGCGAGGGCGCCGGGGTACTTGTTTTGGAAACTTTGGAACATGCAATCACCCGCGGTGCACGAATTTATTGCGAAATTGTTGCCTATGCTACTACCTGCGACGCCAGCCACATTACTATGCCAGATTTAAGCGGGAGCAATTTGGCCGCGGCTATCAAAAGTGCTCTCGCCGAAGCTGGGATCGATCGAAGTGAAGTAGACTACATCAATGCTCACGGTACGTCTACGCCCTACAACGATCTCTGCGAAACCAATGCTTGCAAACTAGTTTGGAGAGAAGAAGCCGGTTCGTTGGCCATAAGTTCCACGAAAGGAGCCACGGGACACATGCTCGGTGCGGCGGGAGGCTTCGAATCAGGGATCTGTGCAAAAGCCATCGCCACGGGAAAAATTCCACCAACAATCAATTACGAGTATCCGGACCCTGCCTGTGACCTGAATTATACTCCCAACAAGTTTGCAGAAAAACGTGTCCGTGTGGCCATCAATGTCAATTTAGGTTTTGGCGGACACAACGCGGTTCTAGTTTTTAGGGAGTACGTGGTCTCATGAACGGGAGGTTGGCAACGTGCTGCGGCTTCATTGTTTTATGCCTCTCCGGGTGTGCTAGTTACCATTGGGACAGAGGTGATCATCTGCCGTTCTCATCCATTCATATCGCTCCGGTGGGCAATTTCCCGGCGACAGTGCAGGTGCATGGGCTTCTATGGGAACAACTTTGCCGAGAATTCACGCTCTGTCCATTCCTTCGTTTGGAACCGGATGGAAGTTGCGCCGATGCTACCTTGGCCGTAGAAATTTTATCATTGTCCCAAGACGTTGCCACGCTGCACAGCGCCGATGCCAATATTGTCAGTGCCTATGACGTTACTCTATGTGTCAGTTGCACTTTGGTTGATAATCGCAGTGGAAATTCCTACTTCACCGGGCATTCCATCTGCACGTCCGTCGACGTCCCAACGGGAAAAAATTACGTGGAGTGCAAGTACCAATCCATGCCAGCGCTTGTCCGCGAATTGGCGTGGAAAATTCGCAATCTGGTCGTCGCGTCCTGGTGAAACGAAACAAACACATGCTCCCATGAATCAAAAGCTTGTAAAAAACGCTGTTTTGGTAAATTTCCTTTGACAGCAGCGATGCGCGAATGATACACTGAGCGGGACTGGGGATTTCTATGGCAAACTTTCGCAAATGGTACTCGTTGTTGTTGTGCTCTTTAGCCCTTTTGGGGGCCGGTTGCGGCAAGGCGATTTTGTATTCCAATGTGTCGGAGCGGCAAGCCAATGAGATGATTTCCTTGCTGCGGGCGCGGCACGTGAACGTGGACAAGTTGCCCGGCGCAGAAAATTCGTGGACGGTATCGGTGGCGGGTCATCAATTTGCCGCAGCTGTGGATATTTTGGGGACCTATGGCTATCCGCGCGATGAATTTAGCACATTGGGTCGTGTATTTCAAAAGGCGGGGTTGGTGTCATCGCCCACGGAGGAGAGGGCACGGCTTATGTATGCTCTCTCGGAGACACTTGCGGAAAACATTAGTCACATTCATGGCGTCATAACGGCGCGGGTAAATATCGTTTTGCCGGAGAGCAATCCATATTCGGAATCGACCTCGCCATCCTCGGCGGCCGTGTTTGTTACCTATCGACCGGGGAGTGGAATTGAAGATGCTGTACGCGAAATTAAATATTTGGTTACGAACAGCATCGAAGGACTAAACTACGATAAAGTCTCCGTGGCACTTTTCCCAACGTCTATTATCGCAGAGGAAATTGCTCCTGAGGATGAACTGATCAGCGTGCTCGCCATCCGCATGACGCGATCCTCCATATTACCATTTTGCATTTTTGTAGCTATCCTTCTGGTGGTAATTGCCATAGTATCTTTCGCCGGCGCAAAAATTATCTTTGATTATCTGTCCGTTCGCAATGAGGAAAAGCAGAAGAAGCAGAAAAAGCAAAAAAAAGAAGGCGAAGAGGGCGAGGAAAATGATGAGGACGAAGAGGGCGAGGAGGAGTCGGAGGAGGGCTGATTTCGAGCTATGGATAACGTTGCAGTGCAAGATGTAACCGATTGGAAAGATGCGTGGAAAAATCACGGCGAGGAGGTGGCGCGCCTGCTTCGGTTTCTCTATGAGCCGGTCTCACACATGCATCCGAGTCGTCTGCTTAAAATTTTTCCCGATGCTGCCACTATCCATATGCTCGCAAAAACGCGGCGCGGGTGGTTGCATCTCAACGCCATGGCGCTCAAAAAACTCAATCTTCCCGTGACTTGTCCCATGCCCTTTCTAGAATCGCGGCAAGCCCTTGTCTATGAACAACCTTCACTGCTCGAACGGCTGAGTCTTTTTCTGGGCGTGACACTCTTTGCCGAGGACATCAAACGTGTCGTGCGCCGCAGTGATCTTCGAGATCTTGTGGAAACTTTCGGCGAGGATGTCTACGTTTTCGCCATGCGGAAATCGTCGTTCTTTCGGACGCATCAATTGCCATTTTCGGCAGAACAATTTGCGCATCTCCCACTCAAAGAGCGCATTGTCCGTGGAGGGAAATGGTGCATCACCGGCTGCTGCGATGACCTGCCACCGGCGATAAAAAAACGCTTTCCGCTGAAATTCCATCGGTTGAATGAGTGGCCTTTTCCGGATGCTTTTGGCGTCGAAGAAGTCGATAGATTGTGGCAATTCGTGAAGCGTATGTTGCAGCGGTGCAAGTAGAAAGGGTTGAGATGTGGGTATTTGATAGAGAAAAAAAGTGCGAAATTGCACCGGGGAAACGGGTCCTCCGTGCCGAAGAATTCTTGGCCATATGCGGCACGCTGCAGCTGATTGACGAGGGCGAAAAAATTGCCACAGATCTCATTGCCCAAGCCAACGCGCAGGCGAAGGAAATTATCAAAAAGGCCAATGCGGATGCGCAGGCATTGAAAGATTCGACGCAGGCGGCCTTCGAGGCGGAAAAAAAGAAGGGATTCGAGGCCGGCGCGGAGAGTGGAAAAAAGGAAATGGCCGCCAAATTGATGGAGATTACGGCAAAAAACGTAAAGCGCTTTGCGAATTTAGAAAATGTTATCTTGGAAATACTTATGATTGCCATGCGCCGCATTTTTGGCGAAATGGACAATGCTGAACTTGTCCGACGCATTGCCAAACACGCCTTGCAGGTGGTGCGAAACCAGAAAAAGGCGATCTTGCGTGTGCACCCGGACCAGGCCAAATCAACGCGCGAAGGGCTGGCCTCGATGTCTGGCCATGACCCATCCATGCCAATTGTGGAAGTTGTCGCCGACGGGCGCCTTGCCATGAATTCATGCCTCATCGAAACGGAGGTCGGCGTCATCGATGCCAGTTTGGAGGTGCAAATGACCGTAATTCGCAAGGTTTTGGAAAAAACATTTTCTGCGCTGCAATGATTCAGCGGGGTTCGACGGCTATTCCAGTCCCCGGTCCCTCTCTCGCCGGCGGTGGTGGCTGCATGAGAGCTTTGACAAGCAGGATGGCGGCAAACAGGAGGAGGGCCAAGAAAGCGGCGGGTAGGACCCAGGAGATGGCTGCTGTAAAAATGCCCGTAGCTGCTGCGGTAAAAAAAATTGCGCCGAAAAGATGTATGGCAAGATAGCTTGTGGCTGTGACGTAAAGAGCTGCAATATCAGTCACCAAAAACACTAGCATGAAAGGAGTAATCAGAGGAGGCCCTGCGAGCGCATGATTGCCATTGATTCCCTCCGATGGCGGACTATCACCCATAACTCTTCCAATTTTGACAAACATTTCGAAATGTCAACGCAATAATTTTTCAGGTGCGAATTTTTTTCTTGCCTTGGGATTTTCGCAGCCTTTAATGGCGTTAGTCATTGCGGGGATGTCCGATGAAATTTTTGCGTATATTTTCCATAAGTTGGTTGATGCTAGTTTGTTGCCGCGTCGTTGGTCTTGAGTGTGGAGCAACTGGACTTCCGCGTATTTGTGTCGGGAATATTGCTACGTCAAAACAACATATTCCTTCGTCGCTGCACGTTGAAAAAAATACTTCGGCAGATTTGGTTGGCAAAGTGGAATTGGATCTGGCACTTCTCACGGACATCGCATTCGAAAATAGCCCGGAAACGCGACGGGCGTGGCATTTAGTTCAAGTGGCAGAAGCGCAGAAAAATCGAACACAATCCGCATTTTTCCCAACAATTTCTCTATCCAGTTCTCTCACACGCAAATATGTGGACAACCCAACGATATCCGGTGATCCATACTATCTCACCGTAAGCGCGTCGCCGTCCGTGTGCTTAAATTACACATTATTCACCTTTGGAGCCGACCACGCCGCCGCCAAGGCCGCAAAACACAACCTCGCCACTGCGCGTTTTCAGTGCAGTCGCTCCTTGCAAACACTCCTTTTTCGCGTCCAGTCCTGCTATTTTGCCTTCAACGGCGCGCTTTCTTCGATGGATGCGCGGGAGGCCAATCTGCGTGACGCAACGGAAGTTTGCAAATTGGCGGAGGCTCGATTGCAGGCGGGTCTCGGGGACCGACAATCATTTCTTCAGGCGCGCGCGGCCATGTTACGGGCGGAGTTTGATTTGGAAGAGACGAAGGCAGCGGTCGAAAAAGCCAGAGCGGATTTAGCCGCCACGGTCGGTGTCTGCGTTTCGAAAAATTTTCGCATTCTGCGCAGTGCCCTCCCAGATGAGATGGAATGCCTCAATCTTAGCGTGGAACAGCTTGTATCGGAAGCTCTTGCCTCGCGTCGGGACGTCCTTGCGACGCACGCGCAATTTCAAACCATGGAGTCCATCGAACGAGTTGCAAAATTACAGTGGGGACCTCGCGTCGTCGGAACCGCGGAAAGTAGCAATGAGGACTACCGACATTTTGGAACTGGGAAAAGTTTTTCCTTTTCCATCGCAGTGAAATGGGACATTCAGTGTGGGTTGGAAAAGTTTCACCAGTGGCGGGAGCAGCAGGCGCAGAAGAAGATCGCCTTCGAAAATTTGCGCGGAGTGGAGTTGCGGGCGGCCGGCGAGGTGTGGTCGCAGTATTTTGCCTATCTTTCTGCACATAAGAGACTGTGTTCGGCCAGGGCGCTGCTTGCGGCGGCGAAGGAATCTTTTAAAGCGACGGAACTGGCCTATCGCGGCGGTTTGGGCAGTTTCATTGACCTGCTCAATTCGCAAAATGTACTGGCGCGGGCACGGGAGGGTCTGGCGGCGGCGGAAAGTGTCTTTTCAACTTCATTGGCGGCACTTGCATACGCCATTGGGAGTTTGGAACGGCTGTGCCCATAATTTAAGGAAAGAATGTTCGCCATGGAACGCATGTTAAAAAATTATTGGAAAGTTTTGCTGGTCACAACTTTGCTGAGTGGTTGCGGCAAAGAGGTACAACTCGGGGAGAGGGTAGTTCCAGTTCGCGTCGTCGTTGCGGCGGAGAAGAGTGTGCCTTTCTATTTGGATGCCCTTGGGACGTGCACGGCCTGCGATTCTGTGGATGTGCGCGCGCAGGTCGGTGGACGCATTCTCGCGGAGCATTTTGAGCAAGGTCACGTCGTCGAAAAGGGCCAGCTTCTCTACAGCATCGATCCGAGAATTTTTCAGGCACAGGTCATGGCAGCGCGCGGGCAAGTCCGTCAGGCAGAGGCACAACTATCCGTGGACCAGCTGCGATTGGATCGGTCGCGGGCCCTTCTGGAGGAGCAATACATTTCACGTCAGGATTATGACACCCTCGTAGCGCTTGTGGACCAAGATCTCGGCCGACTGGAAGCGGCGAAGGGCGAATTTTTGCGGGCGGAAACATCCCTTGATTTTTGTTCCGTGCGTACGCCCGTGGGCGGTTTGGCTGGCTGCAAAATGACAAATGTGGGCAACGTCATCGACGGCGGGACCGTACTCGTGCGCGTTCAATCGCTAAGCCCTCTCTACGTGGACTTTTCCGTATCAGAGAATGACTTTCCGCGCCTCTATGACCATTTCTCCAAACGGCAGTCCCTCGATTGCCTGGTGCAACTTCTGTCCGACACTTCGAAAACTGTTCCGGCGCGACTCGAAATTGTTAATAATCAAGTCACTCCACAAACTGGTTCCGTGAAGTTGCGCGCAGTCCTGAACAATCCCAATGGAGAATTTTGGCCCGGCGAGTCCGTGCGAATTCGGGTCATATTGGCGCAGTTGGAGCACGCCGTTTTGGCTCCCGAGGTGGCCGTTGGGACGAGTGCCCAGGGACAATATGTTTTTGTCGTTGGGGAAAATGGCACAGCGCAAGTACGTCCGGTTCTGACGGGACAGTCTCATGGCGAAGATGTTGTCTATGTAAAAGGACTGCAGGTAGGGGACCGCGTCATTGTGGAGGGACAATTTCTTCTCGCCCCGGGCACACGTGTTGCACAAGTAAATGTGTCGGATGCGGCAGTCACAAAGGCGGGAGGCGCTACGGAATCGACCGCCAAGGGCGCTGAGATCAGGTCGACGACGGGTAATTCTCATTGAACCTTCCGATGCAAACAGTTAGGGTATAAATTCGATGAAAAGTATTGCCGAACCATTCATTCGCCGACCAGTCATGACGACCCTCCTGGCCATGGCCGTGGCGGTCTTTGGTGCATTTTGCTACACGCGCTTGCCTGTCAGCGATTTACCGAGCGTGGACTACCCAGTGATCCAAGTGTATGCATCGCTTCCCGGCATGGATCCGAGCACGATGGCGGCCAATGTCGCAACGCCCTTGGAGAAAGAATTTTTAAAAATTCAAGGCTTGGAAACGGTTACGTCAAAAAACTTGCAGGGAACAACGGGCATTACGCTGCAGTTTGAGCTGGAAAAAAATATCGATTCCGCGGCCCTCGACGTGCAACTGGCGATCCAGCGAGCCATGCACAATTTACCGTCGGACATGCCAAGTCCGCCGATCTTTGAAAAATCTAACCCCAACAGCCAAGCCATCTTCTACATTGCCATTGCCAGCGACACTCTTCCCCAGGGGCAGCTCTATGACTACGCCTCGGACCATCTGGCACAAAAATTTAACACAGTTACTGGGGTTTCCAAGACTGACGTTTATGGCGTCAAGCGGGCAGTGCGCATCGAGGTAGACCCGAACAAGTTACACACGCGCGGATTGACAATG
>JAITFC010000021.1 GCA_031281635.1 Puniceicoccales bacterium
GAAATATCGTCATTTGCATTTGCAAAAAATATTTTAAATCGATGACACATATGATAACCTACTGCAGCGCGAGATCTCGAAAGGCGTTTGCAGCAATTTTCGAGAATTAAAAACCCCTGGGCTGATTCCCGTATTTTATTCAGCTGTTCTATGGATGTTGCTCTGCTAACCAGAGATGTGAAATCGCTGGGAGCGGTGGCTGCATCGATCTCTGCGTCATTGACTGCTTGGGCGGGATTGGTTGATGCTGCTCCATTTCCTTCTGATTCTACTGCGACTGGCGGCGGTCCTTCTACGACTGGCGGCGGTTCTTCTGCAACTGGCGGCAGTTCTTCTGCGACTGGCGGTTCGGGTGGAATTGGCTCATATAGTAAAAATTTCAGCTGATTTGCTAAATATATGAAAAAGATAGCTGGGGCAGCTACGCCGGTGGTATACATCATGTCAAGAACACTCCCGCACTCAATCGATGTGAGGTTACTGACTTTGGTTTCTGTATATCTTCCTGGCGGCAATCCATCCGGATTGGAAACCGATGATTCGGAGAATTGAGCATTGCCTCCTGAAATAGAAAAAATTTTTCCACGGATCTCGCTTGCCTGATAAGCCTGTGTAGCACCAAATAACACCGGTAGTATTTTACTGAAATATCCATCACATACGAGCCAAAAAATAGACGTTTTTCAAAAGCGGTTTCGACGGACAGGGTGAAGGGAAAAAATTGCAATTGCGTTGTTTTCAGCAAGAAACAACGGAGAATGATTCCAAGTTCGCTGTTAATTTTTAACGCCGTCGCCGCTTTGGCTTTTCTCGGAACAATTGTCGCCGTTGGCCTGGTCCTTCGCCGGCGAATGCGCATGGAAAAGGAAATTATTGGTGCACTCGCCGCTCTACTACGCGCAACAAAGCATCGGCAAATTCGCAACGCGCACCGAATCGGCTCCGGGCAGTGGTCCTTGCAGGGGAAATTTCGTCACCGCACATTTTTGGTTTACAAACTCGACAGAAAAAATGGTGGGATCGGGCGCACTCGCTGCGTCATACGCTTGGAACAACCGCCGTTGCAGCGACACGGCGACTTGGTCCTAGATATGCGTCCGCGCAGTTGCTTCACTTTCTTCGGGCAGATGCTGGGACGGCCATTCGTCAGCTTTTCCAACGATCTGTTGAACAAAAAATTGGCGTTCCACTGCAGTGACGTCCTTTGGGCAAAAAAAATGTGCAATCTCGAAGAATATCGCGATGCGTTGTTTTCGTTCTGGGCAATCGGTCGGCATCGAGGCACAATCCATTTCGCCGGAGGAATCTTATCCTACGCATTCCAATGGCGCACGTACAAAGGAGTTACCGAGGAAATTCACGACGCTTTAAACCTCCTCTGTGACATCTCGGACTTGATCCGCAGCCGCTCCTGGCACCCGTTCGAACCACAGCTGTCTGCGGCAACGTTAACATGATCATCATCTACAACATACCACGGGTGCAGCGACTGTGAAATGTGAATAATTCCCCTTTAATGTTTGCATCAATGCCATCGTCGTCGCGGATTTTTTCCAGGGCCTGAAAGCGATTCAATTCTGTGGCATGGAGATAGCGAAACATGCGGCGAACGGCGGCAATCTGTTTTTCATCGAATCCATGCCGTTCCAGCCCAACGCGATTGTATGCACGGACGCGGGCGCGATTTCCTTCGGCTATCATGTACGGGGGGAGGTCTTTAACCAACGCGGAGAGACCACCTAGCAGGGCATGGGTACCAATTTTGCAAAATTGATGCACCGCGGATGCGCCGCCGATATTGCAGTGGGAATCCAGTTCGACGTGTCCACCGAGCACGGCCTTGCTGCTGACGATGATGTCGTTTGCCAGGATGCATTCGTGGGCAACGTGCGCGTAGGCAAGAAGATAGTTGCCGTTGCCGATGCGTGTTTCCGTGCCATTTTTTGTGCCACAGTGGACGGTGACATATTCGCGAAAAACGTTCCCATCGCCGATTTTCACATTTCCGCCGATGCCGTCAAATTTCAAATCGTGCGTTTTCCCTCCAATGATGGCGAATGGAAAAATTTCGTTATTCTTTCCGCAGAGGACATTTGACTCAACTACTCCATGATGATGAACGACACACCCACTTCCCAAGTGTACGGCAGGACCGATGTAGGCATAGGCACCAACTTCCACGTCATCAGCCAGTTCCGCCTGCGATGAAACGACAGCCGTCGGATGGATGTGGGCCATGGCCATATCCTTTCACTAGCGCAGAAAACGCAGAAGTGCGGCCCCGGAAGTCATGCCGCCACCGAAGGCGACGAGCACCGCAAAGTCATTCTCCTGCAATTGGTTTTTACTTACCGCGTCCTTTAGTGCAATTCCCACCGATGCGGACGAAGTATTTCCCGTCCGAGATAATACAACCCAAAAGCGTTCCAGAGATAAATGTGCATATTCCGCCATCGCTTCGATGATGCGTATATTTGCCTGATGAGGAAAGAACAATTTGACTTGGTCCACGCTTATCTGACATTTTTCTAACAGCCGCTCCGCGGCCAACGCCATCGCTTTTACCGCGCGCTTAAATGTTTCGCGGCCATTCATTTTCAAGAAATGCTGCCGACTCTCGACGGACTCGGCCCTTGCTGGGCAGCGAGATCCGCCTCCGGGCATGCA
>JAITFC010000103.1 GCA_031281635.1 Puniceicoccales bacterium
GGCGATGAATTTCCGCATTGACGGCGAGCTTTGCGACACCTAGAAAGCTGACCGCTGTGGGAAGAAGCTTTTTGGGTCGCTGCGCGCTGCTTTTAGGCACATTTTTCTCGCCAAACGGTTTAGCAGAAAGAATTTGTTTACCGACGGATAATGTAAATGTTTTCGACGCGGACAGTTACGTCCAGCCAACCTGTGCGACAAAGAAAAACGGCGGATTTGGACTTGTGCGAGAAAATGGCACGCGCTTCCACGGCGGCATCGATATCAGGCCCGTGTGTCGCGACTCCGCCAATGAGCCGATGGATGAGGTTCGCTCCGTCGCAGATGGGATCGTTCGCTACATCAATTTTTCCCCCGAAAAAAGCAGCCTCGGCGTCTACGTAATCGTGGAACATGACGATTTTTCTCTGCCCATTCACTCGCTCTACGCGCACCTGGCACGGATCGATGAGCAAATTAGCGTTGGCAAACGAGTTCGCTCGGGGACGCCTCTGGGAATCATGGGCCGCACAGATGGCACCTACCAAATTCCCAAACAATTCGCCCACTTGCACTTTGAACTGGGTCTACGGCTCGGGACGGAGGAAAATTTTGCCAGTTGGTACGGTCGCCATTGCGAAGATTCTCCAAATCCCCACGGCCAGTGGAACTACCTGAATTTTGTCAGCTTCGATCCGCTTCCCCCTCTGCAAATGAGGCAATTTCCCCTACTTACACACGTCCAATGTTTTCCAACCGCTTTCAAGACACGAGTTCCCGTGTGCGAATTTCCGGATTTTTTGCGGAGATATGCACAACTTCTTGAGCCGCACGCTGGTGGTGAAATCATTGCATTCGACATCGAGTGGACCTGGTTCGGTCTCCCCAAGCGCTGGAACGCACTGATGGACGCAAATTTGGTGCACGATAGCAGCGTTAGGCTATTGGAGTGGGATGGCGAATGGCTCGCATTGTGTCTGAAGCGAAAAACTTTGGAGAGGACGGAAAATGGCACAATCCGCCTTGGGACCAACACCCTCAATGCTTTGGAAAAAATTTTTAGCCTCCGCTATGACCATTCGGATTAGCACCGTTTTTTAATAAAATTTCGCCGGAAGATAGACCATGAAAAAGGTCATTTTGCGGAAATGCGTGTAATATTTTTTACAGAAATTTCTTGACTTCTGCTTAAAACTGAGCGGCCTGACCCTGGAGGTTATTAGATGACTTTTTTTCGCTTAGAAACGGAACGGAGGCGAGATCGCCCAGACGATGTCGCACGACAGGCTGCGCAAGATGCAATCAATCAGACGAATGTTGATTGGCTTATAGGCACACGAAACGGCCCAGCTCGTGCTGGTGCTACTTTGACAAGGGCGACGCGATGGAAAGTAGCGGAGCTCGGTTATCCAAATGGCGACATTGTGGTACTCGTATTTCTAAAAGACGAACGACGGGTAAATAGGGAAGCGCAGCAGAACATTGTAAATGCTAGACGGGAAGAAACGGATATTATTTTAGGTAATATAGAACATTTAAATTCTTTGGTGTGATAGCACTGAAGACGCTTAATTCCTGTTGTTAATAGACCTTTTGCAAAATTCTCGAGACTTTGTTTTTTTGGGTATCGGATGTCCTTCGTGCGCAAAATATTTAACCGTCGTAAGACAGTCAAGTGGTTCCAGAAGCCGTTTTGTGGGAGTTGTGAAAAGGTCTAATTTTTCGCAAATTTTCATTGCGTAGAAGCGACTTTTCGGCGTAAATCGGGTAAATTTCCCATGCATTTTCCGCCGACAATCCCTGCCTACGACCTGCATCTCTTCGGTGAGGGGAAAGCGTTGCGCATGCATCATTTTCTCGGTGCACATCGACGCGAACATTGTGGTGTGCTGGGAGTTAGCTTTGCTCTTTGGGCGCCGGATGCCAGACACGTCTCCGTTGTCGGTGATTTTAACGGCTGGGACGGCAGACGAAACAGGATGCACCCTCTCGGCCAGTCGGGTGTTTGGGAAATTTTCGTGCCACGCCTCGATTCCGGACACTTGTATAAATTTGAATTGCTTGATTGCAACGGGAATCTGCAACTGCGTACGGACCCCTGCGGCTTAGCCTTCGAGGATGCTGTAACGGCAGCAGCAATTGTGACAGAGGAAGATAGTTATATTTGGCATGACAGTGCCTGGATGGATGCGCGCAAAGATTTTATTCCCTTTCGGTCGGCCATCTCTATCTACGAGTTGCACTTAGGTTCCTGGAAACGTGTTCCCGAGGAAGAGCATAGGCCGCTGCGCTATCGGGAAATAGCACCGCTGCTGGCAAAACATTGCGTGGACATGGGTTTTTCACACGTGGAACTACTTCCACTGGCGGAATTTCCATTCGAAGGCTCCTGGGGCTACCAGACAACGGGATACTTCGCGCCAACGGTACGCTATGGCTCGCCAGACGATTTCAAGTACTTCGTCGACACGTTGCACCGAGCCGGCATTGGCGTCATTATGGACTGGGTCCCCTCGCATTTTCCAAAAGATCGTTTTGCGCTGGCGGAATTTGATGGAACTTGCCTCTACGAACATGCGGACAGGCGCATCGGCGAACACTATGGCTGGGGGACCCTGGTATTCAACTACGGCCGCCACGAAGTGGCCAATTTTCTCCTTTGCAGCGCGCTCAGTTGGTGCGAACGCTATCACGTGGATGGTTTTCGGGTAGATGCCGTCGCATCAATGATTTACCGCAATTACAACCGGGAAAGTGGCGAGTGGATTCCAAACGCCTACGGCGGCTGCGAACACATCGAAGCCATTGAGTTTTTGCGCAATTTCAACGTGCTCGTTCACCGACAATTCCCTGGAATAATGACCATTGCCGAAGAATCAACTTCCTTTCCAAATATCTCCAAGCCTGTCCATTGCAATGGCTTAGGCTTTGATTTTAAATGGAATATGGGCTGGATGCACGACACTTTGCGCTATTTTTCATTGGATCCCGTTCATCGCAAATACGCCCACAATCACATCACCTTCGCCATGTTGTACCAGTACTCGGAACACTTTATTTTGGCGCTATCTCACGACGAAGTTGTTCATGGTAAAGGCTCTCTGCTGCGTCGCATGCCGTCCGATCACATGGAAACAAAGTGTGCCATGCTGCGTTCCCTCTACGGCTACATGTGGACGTGGCCGGGAAAAAAATCTCTTTTCATGGGCGGAGAATTCGGTCAACACGATGAATGGTGTCATTTTCGCAGTCTCGACTGGCATCTGCTGCAATTTTCTCACCATGGCGGCTTGATGCGATGGGTCAGGGATCTTAACTTTCTTTACCGCAGTCACTTATGGCTTGGAAATTGCGACGATGAACCGGGTGGATTTCAGTGGATCAATGCGGACGACGGCAATTGCAGCGTGCTTTCCTACTTGCGCTGCGGGAGGAATTTGGGTGAAAAACTCTTAATTGTGTGTAATTTCACTCCCATT
>JAITFC010000001.1 GCA_031281635.1 Puniceicoccales bacterium
TTGCTCACAAAGCGTTCCATCATCGCCCGGTTTATCCGAATTTTTCCGCCGCTGCAGTCGCTGCTTGACGCCGATTCAGGTACCGTGATCGCCGAAGATGCTATCATTAGAGTCTCCCAGGCTAGTCTGGACGCCATGCGCCATGAATACGAGCAGCTTATTCGCGTGAAAATTCCTGCCAATACGGCCGCCGTGGAGCGTGCTCGGGAAGAAGGAGATCTGCGCGAAAATTCCGAGTACAAGATGGCACGGCAAGATCAGGACATGCTAATGGCGCGTAAGGCGCAAATTGAAAAGGACTTATCCAAGGCGCAAGTGGCGAATTTTTCCACGGCTACGGCGGATGTCGTCGGCATCGGGAGTGTGGTTACGCTGGTGGACTCCAAGGGGAAAGTGGAACGCCTGGCAATTTTAGGCGCCTGGGACAGTGATCCGAAAAGGTGCATTTTGTCCTACATTACACCGCTGGGGCGCAGTTTGTTAGGGAAAAAGGTGGGCGATGTGGCCGCCGTGGAAGGGCAGTTGGAGCGTACGGTGCAACGCATCGAGCGTTGGGTCGATTGTGTCGATAAATGGATGGAGCAGTAGATGTTACGGCGCATATTTGGTACATTTCTTTTGCTTTGCCTCATTGCTCTTGCACTGCGGCTGTTCGGTAATTTCGGCGCCATTCTTCTGCTGGTTTGCTTTACCATGGGCGCGCAGATCGAGCTGACTCGCATTTTGCAGCGCCTGTCCGGGAGAGTCATGGTGCGACAGGTCTTTCTGTGGACATTGTTCATTCCTCTCGGTTCCTATTACTTACCCATCGCGCAAGGCGGCATCTGGCTCACACTTCTTGCCGTGCTGTTGGCCGTCATCTACGGCATCGCCAGGTGGCATCCCGAACAGCTGTTGACTTGTCTCGTTCCATCGATTTTCAGCCTTCTCTACGTGCCATTTACGCTGCAATTCGGCGCCCTACTTCTGCGCGAAGGCGGCGAAAGTGGACTTTGGCTGCTGTCTTGGGTCGTGGCGGTGAGCAAGTTAAGTGATATCGGCGGGCTATTCATCGGCATTGGCTGCGGTCGCCACTCGTTTGCCTGCGAATATAGTCCAAAAAAGACGTGGGAAGGCTTCTTTGGCGGGGTAGCATTGGCTGCGCTGGGGGGATTTTTTCTCTGCACTCTGGCACATATTTTCGTAAATTTCTGCATTCCCGTCTGGTTGTCACTGCCCCTTGCCGCGCTGTTGGCCTCAGTCGGTGCCGCCGGGGATCTACTGGAATCCGCGTTGAAGCGTTTGGCGAAAATTAAAGACTCCGGACACGCCATTCCTGGCATCGGCGGCTGTCTTGATTTTTGTGACACGCTAACATTGAGCATGCCAACGGCTTACATCATCATGCAAATTTTCTATTTTTGAGCCCATGGGCGAACGACGAAAAATTGTACTCCTGGGTGCGACCGGTTCCGTTGGCGCCAGCGTTTTGCGTGTGCTGCGGAGGGAAAAAGAAAATTTTGAATTGGTCGGTGTTTCGTTTCATTGCAACGTGGTAGCCGCGTCGGATATCATCCGCGAATTCTCCGTTCCTTACTTTGCGACGGAACAGCTAGATGCAATTCATCAACCAATCGAAGGCCAATGGGTTTCCCTAGAAGAACTTGCCGCGTTGGAATGTGCCGATTGCGTTGTCATCGCCGTTCCGGGACTTGCCGCGTTGCGGCCGCTGCTTGGTGCCATTGGTGCGGGAAAAACCATCGCCCTCGCCAACAAAGAATCTCTCGTTGCGGCGGGAAATCTCATTCGCAATGCCCTGAAAAATTCTTCGGCCATGATTCTACCCCTTGATAGTGAACATAATGGCATCTTTCAATGTCTGGGAAATCGCGTGGATCGGACTTTTTCCCCCATCGAAGAACTAAAAAAAATCTGGCTCACGGCGTCTGGCGGGCCATTCCGAGACCTTTCCGCGGATGAAATGTCCCGCGTGAGTATTGCCGATGCCTTGCGCCACCCGACCTGGTCTATGGGGGCGAAAATTTCCGTCGATTCGGCAACGCTGGCGAATAAGGGCTTGGAAGAAATAGAAGCGTCCGTGCTATTTGACGCACCGCCGAATAAAATTTCCGTACTGGTTCATCGGGAGAGTATTGTGCATGGGCTCGTGGAATTTTGCGATGGATCTATTTTAGCCCAATTGTCGCCTCCGTCCATGGAATTTCCCGTTGCACACTGCCTCCATTTCCCCAGGCGAATCACGCAAGCGACTCTCGCTCTGGACCTAGCTGCGATCGGACAACTGCACTTTGAACCGCCTGATCGCCAAAGATTCCCGTGTTTGGCACTCGCCGAAGATGCACTGCGTCGTGGACTGTCGGCGCCCTGCGAATTTGATGGAGCAAATGCGGCGGCGGTTGAAGCATTTTTGCTGGGAAAAATTGCTTTTAGACAAATTCCGGACATCATCAGCCGAACTCTTGAAAATTTAAAACCAGTTCCACTGGATTCCGTTGACGCTGTCGAAGAACGGCACGCCGAGGCATACCGCCAAACAAAAAATAAAATTTTTTAGCCAGCAGCGATCGCCGATGCTGGAAATTTTTTCATTTTTTCTTGCGCCACGGAAAGTTTTTTTCTAAAATCTATTCGTGAACAACGGGAGAGGAGGCATTTTTACTGCCATATGCGGATTGTTGTGCTGTGCGGGTGGCATTGCATTGGCGAATTCCGCCGAAATCAGTAGCCTAGATAGTTTTACCGGTGGCGAAGTCGATTGGGATGCAAAAATTATACAGTTAAAAGGGGGAACATACGATTTTACAGACGCCGTGGTAATTGATGAAGACGGCTGGAAATTGCTGGGCGCACCCCTGCAACATGGCGAAATTATCACA
>JAITFC010000028.1 GCA_031281635.1 Puniceicoccales bacterium
ATCTCCATGCAGCTCAAGATGATTGCCGATACCATCTTGCCTCTGATATTCGTCGAAAACTTCGCAGGCAGTCTTGCGGTCACTAAGAAATTTTGCAACGGCCCTGCCAGTTACGCCATTGCCGAAGAGGATGATTTTTTGCCCCAAAAGTGCATGACCTTCTCTCTCAAACATGGACGCACTCCACTGAAAAATTCCTATGGGGAAAATTACCCAAATTTTTTGTGTGCAAAACTCCTATCGGCAGAAATGGCTATTCCTCCGGGCGTAGAGTTGGATAAAGAATTGTGTCGCGGATATTTGCGGCGCCGGTGAGCAATATGATGAGCCGGTCAATGCCAATGCCCATTCCCCCCGCCGGTGGCATGGCGTACTCAAGAGCCGTTAGAAACTCAGTGTCCAGAGCCTGAACATCATCGCCGACTTGTTCCTCAAAAAGTTTTCGCTGGAGAATGGGATCGTTTTGTTCCGAATAGGCCGGCGCAATTTCCTGGCCATTGATGCACAGCTCAAACACATCCAAATAGCGCGGGTCCTCGCGATTCAATTTCGCCAACGGGCACAGCTCTCGCGGCAACTGTGTCACAAAAGTCGGCTGAACGAGTGTAGGTTCAACCATTTTTTCAAAGATATGATTGTCAATGGCGAAATTTTCCAGCAGTGGATCTGCCACGATACCAAAGGCTTCGCAATATTGCAATTTCTCTTTCCGCGACAACTCGAACCATTGCGGAATTCCAGTGCGCTCCCGAATGAGGTCGCAATAGGTAGCCTCCCGCCAGTCACCATCCAAGCGGATCACATTCCCATTAGCCTGAGCAACTTCTGCCGTCCCGAGGACCGTTTGGCAGATGTGTTGCACGAGATCATAGATCAGATCCATCATCGTCCGATAATCGCCGTAGGCCTGGTAGATCTCAATCATGGTGAATTCCGGGTTATGTTTGCGCGACAAGCCCTCATTGCGAAACACGCGACCCATTTCGAACACGCGGTCAAATCCAGCAACAAGCATGCGTTTCAAGTACAACTCCAATGAGATACGCAGAAAAAAATCCCGGTTCAGCGCATTCATGTGAGTGATGAATGGCCGAGCGGCGGCACCTCCGGCGACATTTTGCAAAAATGGCGTTTCAACTTCAACAAAATCCCTCGACCACAAAAATTTGCGAATTTCTTTTAGAATCGCCGTGCGCCGCATTGCCCGTTCTCGCGAATCCCTATTGGCTATAAGATCCAAGTGCCGCTCTCTGTAAATTTGCTCGTCGTTGTTGAGTCCGTGGAATTTGTCCGGCAGCGCGCGAAGAGATTTGGATACCAAGGTAACGGCATCGGCGCGCAGGGTTGGTTCCCCGGTGCTGGTGCGAAATAAATTGCCACTAAGTCCAACAATATCACCAATATCGTAGCTTTTGAATAGCGAATAATTCTCATCACCCAATTGGTCTCGCGTCACATAGCATTGTAGCGTACCGGCGCGGTCAAGGATTGTTAGAAATGTCGCCTTTCCCATGAGTCGGAAGGATATAATGCGACCCGCAATGAAAATTTGGCAGTCACACTCCATCGCGTCCCCAAGAATGCGTCGCGCATCCGCCGTCGTATGCAGCTGGTCGCAGCTCTGCCGATATGGATCAATGCCACGGGCTCGCAAATCAGCTAACTTTTTCAGCCGCACAGAAAAAATATTGCTAGTATTTGGAGTTTCCGCGTTCATAGCCGCCCCTAAAATGCCGAACCGAACGTGAAATTAAATTGCAACCTACGTTCGTTAAATTTGTCGCCTTTAATAGGATAGCCAAAGACAAGACGCAACGGTGAGCCCATGACAAAAATGCGCAGCTCCAGACCAGCGTCCGCGTAAAGTGGTTTGCTCAGCTCCATGAAACGCAAACCCGTCCTGGCAAATTCTCCAAAAAACGCCACACGGAATGGGTTAGTCACTTTAAAGCAATATTCTCCGCACAGGTAGGCATAGGTCTGTGCTCCCAAAGGCGCCCCTCCCTCCCTATAGCAACGTGGGCCGACTGCGTGCATTTCAAAGCCGCGCATGTCCGTGACACCGCCGAGAAATTTTCGATCGAAGTAGGGAATTGGCTCCTTGCCGAATCGCTTCATCGTCCCCACTTTTCCAATTAGCGCAAACGTCTGCACATGAGTATGTTTACCTCTTATTCGGAACCATTGCCCCGTCTGAATGTCCCAGTTGAGGTAGTGAATATTTCCACCCAATCCCGCGTAGTCGGCGGCGAAAGTGGCGCGATTGCCGATTGTCGGATAGAGTAGGCTGTCTCGCGAGTCACGGTACAGAGAGAAGCCCACCTTTGAAATCCACTGGGCACCGGCTCGGGCTTGTATTTGCAGGGGCCAGGGAGCCGATCGATCCACGTCATAGAGCAAGGTGTGATCGAGGCGGTAGTAGAGACGGCCTTCGAGTAATTCCACAATGCGTTTGCGCAGATGCATTTCCAGCCCCGCGTGCTTCTCGTTGTATGTGGCACCGTCGTAGTTGTGATCCGATTTTTTGTACTCACTGCGGGAAAAAAAGATGTCCGTGCCAAACGCCAATTCACGCTGGTAAAGCCACG
This sequence comes from Puniceicoccales bacterium, assembly GCA_031281635.1. GTDB lineage: Bacteria > Verrucomicrobiota > Verrucomicrobiia > Opitutales > JAIRLM01 > JAITOA01. Next base: position 2,589 of record JAITFC010000028.1, read on the forward strand.
GCTCCTCGAAGGATAAAAGTGCCTGAGAAGTGCGCGTGCCGATCTCAAAACGGGAGCGAAATTTCTGTCCAGCCCCCTGAAAGTGCGCACGGCGATTAAAAAAGTCACAGTTCGACTGGGAAAACTCGATGAACCCGATGATATTTTCCAAGGAACTGGCCGCACCGCCAAAAAAAAGTTTCCCCGTTTTCCCTTCACTCACGGAGACAAGTACATCGCGAATCCCCTCGTCGTCGCTAGCCTCGGGAATGATCGATACCTGTTCGAAGTAGCGCGTCTCTCGGAGTCGATTTTCACTGTTGCGCAGCTTGATGAGATCGAGTTCGTCGCCCGGGTAGAGGGAAAGTTCCCGCAAAATTACCGCATCCTTTGTTTTCGTATTTCCTTGGATGCCAATGAGTCCCACACGATTGACCGACGACTCGCGAATGACAAAAACGAGATCGATGGTGTGCGTCTCCAAATCCACTTTCCGCTGGGCCAACACAGATGTCTCGATGCGTCCCCCCTGTCCGTAAAGATAACGTATGGCATCGGCACTTTGGTCCACCTTCGCCGGCGAAAAACAATCTCCCCTGTGAATGCGCAAAAAGTCCTCCAACTTTTTTGTTTCGTAGAGGTTATTGCCTGAAAATTGGATTTCCCCCACGTGAAACTGCTCTCCCTCGACAATGTTAATGTTGATTGCGAGGGATTTTTCGTCAGGACATTCCACTGAAACATCTTCGATGGGGATGCGCACGTCGAGAAATCCCAAACTGCGGTAGTAGTCGCGCAAAATTTCCAAATCGGCGACAAGTTGCTTGTGCCTGTACACCCCGGATCCGCTGAGGAACGACATAGGTGTGCGGCGGCGCAGGGACATTCTTTTGCGCAGTTCACCGCTGCGTACTTTCTCATTGCCAGTGAATGTGATAGACTTGATAGGCGTCCGCGGACCTTCCTCGATGACATAAACTAGGTCCGTTCCTGTCTCGCTTTCTTCGGGATATCGGACACGGACAGCCACATCCGCATGGCCACGCCCTCTGTACAATTCCAAAATGGCCTCCACGTCTCGCTGCACCTGCGCGCGGTCAAGAAGTGCCCCGCATTTTAACGAAATTGCATTGCGCAACTTCCTATTGGACAGTTGTTTATTCCCATCGAAGGACACGCGTTCGACGCGGGATTTGAGATGCAGAACGTAGACAATGTCGATGCGACCATTGGCGGTCCCATTTTCCGTAAACACTTCCACAAGATCGAAAAAGCCCGTACAGTAAAGTGCACGAATGGACTCATCGTTCAATTCTTGTCGGAAGATTTCGCCCTCCCTTATTTTGATGCGCGAAAGCGCGGCGGCCTCATTGACCTCTCCAGTCCCTTCCATGCGCACTTCAACTTTGCCGACAACCAATTCAGCTGCAGGCAATTCTGGAAGAATAAACGCCAGTCCCAAACAGCAAATTTTCAGTAGATTACATAGCAAGCTCATCCTGCATCCCCATCCTGTCATTTTCGATTTCCAAGCGAATGCAACCTTTTTCTTGCCACTCGCAGTAATTTTTGAATTTCGTCAACTCGCGATCGAATGTCAGTGTGACGATGCCGGTGGGACCGTTGCGCTGTTTGGCTACAATTAATTCCCTGGTGACGCAGCGATTTTTCTGCAATGGTCCTTCGGAATCTTCGCTCGCATCATCCATATCGCTGTCTTTTCCCCCATCCCTTGTCAGCGGATTTGCAAGCAGAAGAACTACATCCGCGTCTTGTTCAATGGCCCCAGATTCGCGCAAATCCGACAGACGCGGCGCCCGACTTTCCCGTTCCGATTCGCGGTTCAGCTGACTCAAAACCAAAACGGGGACCTTTAATTCTTTTGCCATAGCTTTCACACCCCGAGAGATTTCCGCAATTTGCTGCTCCCGTTTCGCTCTGCTGTCCGTCCCCGAAATAAGTTGCAGATAATCTACAATAATCAGGCCCAGTTGGTGCTTACTGTACAAACGCCGTGCCCGCGCCCGCATCTCCAAAATCGTCAGCGTAGAGGACTCGTCGATCCAAAGCGGCGCTTTTTTGAACTCCGCCGACGCCCGGGAAATTTGACTCTCCCAACCAACCGGAGCATTTCCGTCGCGCATGCGGCTCAGAGACACACCCGCACGGCCGCAAAGCAATCGCATGGCCAGCTGATCCGCGCCCATTTCCAAACTGAAAAATAGTGTAGGTACGGCCGCTCTGCTAGGCGTTGGCGAGATGGCGAATTCCGCAATATTCAGCGCAAAACTTGTTTTCCCCATGGACGGTCGCGCCGCAATCACAATCATCTCACCCGGTTGGAAGCCAGTCGTCATACGGTCCATGTCAATGAAACCGCTCGGCACACCGGTGATAGCACTGCGACTCTTGGAAGTGAGTAAACAACGCTGAGCAGCCGCCTCCATGAAATCGCCAATCGGTTGCGCCACACCCTGTAAGACATCTTTGCTGATGTCGAAAATTTTTTCTTCCGCCTCGCCGAGAAATTGCCGCACATCTCCCTGATTTTCGAATGCCCGCACAATGAGACCTTCGGAGACGGCGATGACCCGTCGGATGAGCTCGTAGTCTCGGATGCGCTCGATGAACCAATTTATGTGTGCATAAGTGTCGATGCGGCTGCAAATTTTCGCCAAATAGATTTCTCCGCCAGCCGCCGTGAGCTTGCTCCTTGAACTAAGCGAGTCTACTAGAACAACTTCATCAATCACTTGCCGTCTTTCATAGAGTTCGCAAATCTCCGTAAAAATGATCCTATGCGCCGGGTAGTAAAAGGAATCGGATGATATGTGACTTTGGATGCACAGTGAAACACTTTCCTGGCCGCCCTCCACAACGCAGCAGCCCAGAAGTGCCTGCTCCAAATCAACGCTGTGAGGAGGGACGCGCGGCGTCATCGCCTTAGTTCGACTTGCCATTGTCTTGCAGGAAATGCATTAGCCGTTGCCGCCTACGACGGGGTTTTCAGAAACGATTTCCACGACAAATGTCGCGCTAACGTCCCTGTGGAGACGCACTTCCACGCTGTGCTGCCCGAGCTCTTTCAGTGGATGGGGCAGATGCAACTGGTCGCGGGAAATCGCAATGCTTTTCTCGGCAAGTTTTTCCAGCAAATCGCTGGCGCTGACGGAACCAAACAATTTGCCATTTTCGCCAGTCCTTACGGCCATGACCACACGCAATTGCCCAAAATGCTTTGCTAGCAGCATCGCATCTTCCTTCGCTTTTCGGTCTCGCTCTTCGCGGCGCTTGATCAGTGCACGTATTTGCCGCTCATTGGCCTTGCTAAACGAAAGAGCTTTGCGCTGGGGCACGAGAAAATTGCGCGCATAGCCCGCCTTTACGCGCACGCAGTCCCCTTCATCGCCGAGATTGCTAACGGGTGTCAGTAATAAAATTTCACAGGTAGCCATGTCTTATCCTCTTAGAAGGGAACATCTTCGTCGTCCTCAACGTTCTCACTTTTTTCTTCGCCGCGACGCTGTCTCCCGGAATTTTCGCGGGCGGGACGCCTCGAATTTGGTCCGCTACTTCTGCCGCCTCCTCCACTGCCACCGCCCAGGTCGCCTATGGGTGCGTTGCCCGCGTATTCTTCATCTCCGCCGGATTTTGCGGGCAGAAATTGAAAACTTTCCGTGACGACGGTGATGCGGCTGCGCTTTTCTCCATTCTGGCTCTCCCATTGATCCAGGCGCAAACGCCCTTCCACGAGAATAGAGCGCCCTTTGCTCATATAACGAGCGACGGCCTCTGCCTGCTTATTGAAACTGTCCACTTCGATGAAGAGGACTTCTTCCTTCTGAGAGCCGTCCGCATTGCGGAATTGACGACTCACGGCCATTGTGAAGCGGCAAATCGCCGTTCCATTCGGAGTTGTGCGCAACTCCGGGTCACGCACCAAGTTACCGACAAGAATTACCTTATTAAACGTTGCCATGTGATTAAAGCCTTTCAGTGAGAGCACGATCGATTGTTTTGTCCAGCCGAAGCCTTTTGGAAAATTCTCCATTAAAAGATGATGGTGCAGACACAAGATATTGCGCGTATGCTCCGGACTGGAATTTCCGACTGGCACAGCGGGAAAAATCCCTGATGCCGAGACTCTTGTCTTCCTCCACCTTTGCGCCCAACGTAGCCATAAGCGTGCCGAGCCGTCGCCGCATTTCATCGGGAGATTCCTCCTGCTCACGGGTATCAAAAATTACCGTTATTTTATATTTTCGTAACATATGCCTTCGTTCCTCTGAAAAAAACTACGCGCTTTTTTGTGGCGCAAAAATACATCCTGTCAAGTGGAAGTTTCCGGATTATTTGCGAGACTCTTTATGGCCGTCAGAATCGTGGGCATGGCATACAAAATCGCCGCCTGTTCTTCATCGCTGAATTTTCCCAGCACGAAATCCTTCAGATCCATCTCCTTATCCGGTTTTGATCCAATGCCTACGCGAAAACGCACACACTCGCCCAATTTGTCACAGACGTCCGCCATGCCATTGTGCCCTCCGGAGCCACAGCGCCGCGTGATTTTAAACTCGCCCAGAGGTAAACTAATGTCGTCATAGACAATGACAATCTCCTCGTGCGGGACCTTGAAGTAGTTTGCAATGCGCTGTACCGGGTAGCCGCTATCATTCATGTACGACAGAGGCCGTGCCAGTAGAATCTCCTGCCGTCCCAAGCGCCCGCGAGCCAAATCCGCATTGAGTCGCCGATTGTTGATCCATTTTAGATTGAGATTCCGCGCCAAATCATCCAGTATGAATTGGCCCAGGTTATGCCGCGAGTGCAAGTAGGCAGCTCCTGGATTCCCGAGGCCAACGACGAGCAAAATACCCGGTTTGGCGCAAAAACCGCCCATGGCCCCTGCCCGAAGGGCTGCCGATGCGGAGTTTGGAGGATGAGATTCTGCGTTTGCCATAAATTTACATTTTCTCTTCCCAGCATCGGCCTTTGAAATTTAAACGACAATTTCACAAAACTACGGACAGCGCCCCCTCTTCCGTCAGTGCTACTTGGCAGGTTTCGATGGGGCACTTTTTTCGTCACTTTTTTTATCAGAACCAGGAACCGCAGCCGTTGCCGCTTCGCCAGTTCCCTCCTGCGAGGCCTTCATGGCACTGCAAGCGGCAATGACTAGGTCGGGCGAACTCAAAACTTTCACACCTTCTATCGGTGGCAAATCTCTTACGTGAATAATTTGTCCCACATGCAGCTGCGAAACGTCCACGGAGCACCCAGTCGGCAAGTCTCCTGGCAAGCAGCGAATTTCGAAGGAATGGCAGAGAAATTCCAGAATGCCATTCTCCGCTTTCACACCCACGCAGTCATCGACGCCAACAAGTGTCACCGGAAGATGTGCATGCATTTTCTTCTTCATGGAAATTCCATGAAAATCAACGTGTATGAGTTTGTCACTGATGGGATCGCGCTGACACTCGGCCAAAAGAGCTGGTCTTTTTTGACCATCGATGTCCAGATCAACAATGGTAGCGCCACCGGAAATCCTTCGCAACGCGGCGCGCAACTCCACGTCGTCGAAGCAGAGCGGAATTCCGCCAACTTCCCCCGCTGCATAGACAACTCCGGGAATTTGCCCTGCCTTTCTCCCACGCCGCGCGGCTCCACGACCCAACTTCGCCCGCTTACTCGCCTTCAACTGTACCTTTTCCATCCCCGTCTCCTCAAAGCAAATCGCCAACGATCCTTAAAAACGCGTCGTCTTCTAATGCGGCCCAATGGTGGTCGTCAATGAAAAATTGCGATTTTTTTCCGATCGCTCATTTTTTCCTTTTTTCGCCTAAGTGCCTATTGGAAGTGTGAAAATGAGTTGTGTAATATATGGATGCTAAAAATGTTCCATCTATAATTTAAAAGCACTTAAAATTTTTCTTGCATTTGCGTAAAAATTTTGTTTGGTCGCGCACCGTTATGGAATTTTTATTAGACCGCAGACTTTACGCATTGCTTTGCCAAGACGACAGAGTAAGATTGCCGTCATCCCTCGACAATCCGTCACAAAATGAGACGGTGTGTATGGTTGCAACTTATCTCATAAAAATTCTTCACTGTGACGATGTGAGATATGAACATATAAGAATACAAATATTCGTTCTCTGGTTTTCGTCGGACAACTGCTGGGCAATTGTCGCATTTACGAGCGCGTATCTCTGCTATTACGTTCCTTTTTTGCGCACGCTGATCATCGATGCAATTGTGATGTATTGCCAGCGTTTACGCCATCAAAGCGTGTACGCAAAAGTCGAAGAATATACAGAAGTAATTGAAGCCATCGCCCCGAACTATCCTACGTATATGGAATTTTTGCGTGCAGACCGCACATATCAATGGCTCGACGATCACATAGTAGCCTTACTAGAAGCCCTATTCCCTTTTGGGGGAACTGGAAGGATGATGTCGTTTGCGGAATTGCAGCAGCACATGACAACTGCGCACATACTCCAACAAATATCGCCTCCATTTTCAATCGAAGTTGGTATCGACAATTTGTGCGCTATAACAGCTTTTTTGCGATATTCGACTAACGCCGTGATGGTTGTCAGCTACCATGGTTTAAGTGAAGATGGGGGATATATTGTTTCAATATTAGCCGTTGGCAGCAAAGAAAGAAATGATGAGCATATTTACAAATTGGCGTCGGGGAGCGATGTTATAGTTGTCATTGATACAACGGACAGGCCGGCAGAATTCTATGATACATCTGGATTCAAAAGATTTCTCTTTCGTGGTCCTCTAACAGAGTCTAGCGAAGACGTGAGAATGGCGTAGCCGCTGTGGACTCGGAGAATCCAGATCCGTTGCAAAATTCCAGAAAGCCGACCGTAAAGTGGCATTAGAAAGCAAGGGTTTACAGACTACTATGGCATAAGCAAGAAACCAAACCGGGAGATTTTCCCCGCATTGAAAATTTTTGATACAGATTTTATTTGCCAGAGCAGGGGAAAAACATTCTTTGGCAACGAATGGATGCCGAATGGATACGGGAGGATTTTTCGCAGTTTTTTAAGGAAAATGGCCATGCCATCGTCTCTTCAGCGTCGTTGCTGCCGACGGCACCGAATTTGCTTTTTACGAATGCGGGAATGAATCCATTCGTGCCATATTTTCTGGGACAGCGACCGAGCCCGCATGGGCGCATTGCGGATGTGCAAAAGTGTATCCGCGCCGGCGGAAAACACAACGACTTGGATGACGTTGGCTACGATAGCTATCATCACACATTTTTTGAAATGCTGGGCAATTGGTCGTTCGGCGACTATTTCAAAGAGGAAGCCATTCGCTGGGCCTGGGAATGGCTCGTGGAACGCTTGCACATGCCAAAGGAACGGCTCTACGTGACCGTGTATCGCCCAAATATCGGAGAACCGGCAGAATTTGACGGCGAAGCCCATGCCATATGGACGGATGTGTTTCGTAGGGCTGGTTTAAATCCCGCAGAGCACATCACTTACGGTGGTGCAAAGGATAATTTTTGGATGATGGGTGCTACTGGCCCCTGCGGGCCATGTACGGAAATTCACATGGACCTCACCGAAAGAGGCGACTGCGGTGTTGCTCTTGTGAATCAGGGCAATCCCCGCTGCATGGAGTTGTGGAATCTAGTTTTTATTCAGTATAACGCTCTGGGTGACGGGCATTTCGAAAAACTGCCCCTGCATTACGTGGACACTGGAATGGGACTGGAGCGCGTGGCCGGCATCGCCGCGACAACCAATGGTTTCACGAATTTTGCCAGGGAACCGTCCAATTACGCTAGCGATCTCTTTGCACCGATTTTCCAACGCATCTGCGAATTGTGCGACGGATCAATCTCCTACGGTGAAACAATTCCTAAAAATCGCCGCGCGCTCGGCCAACGGGAGCTACTGGACTGCTCCTTTCGAGTCATCGCCGACCACGTCCGCGCACTCACCATGGCTATTGCTGACGGGATTTTCCCCGGGAATGAAGGTCGCAGCTATGTGCTGCGGAGAATCTTGCGCCGCGCCGTTCTCTTCGGTCGCCGCCTCAAATTGCAGGGAAATTTCCTAGCGGATCTGGCAAAAATTTGTGCACATACCCTCCGCGCACTGCCTCATCACGGCGCATTTCCCGTTTCATTCGAATCGCCAAAGGACATCATCCCTTCTATCCTCAACAGCGAACAAGATGCATTTGAGCGGACGTTGGACCGCGGTCTCCAATTGCTCGAAGAATCCATGGCACACAACGATAAAATTATCCCCGGAAAAATTCTCTTTGAGTTGCACGACACCTACGGTTTTCCCGTCGACTTATCACAGCTGGTGGCGGCGGAACGAGGTATCGCCGTGGATTTGGATGGCTTCGAACGGGCAATGGACGAACAGAAAACGCGGGCGAGGGCGGCCAAGAAGGAGCAGAAAATTATCGTTGAAGAGGGTAGCAGTCAGGGCACACCCTTCGTCGGTTATCAATTACTCCTCGACGGAGGACCGCATCGGGCAATATTGTTACAAATTCTTCCACGAGAGGGATCTGGCCAATTTTTAGTCTTCGATTCATCGCCATTTTATGGGGAAAAAGGCGGACAAGTGGGCGACTGCGGCACCGTGACAATCGGCGAAAAAATCTACGAAATTGTGGATACGCAATGCTCCCAGGATGGAAAATTGCTGCATGCGGTCCTTGATTTCGTCGGGGAAAATATGGTCGAAAAAACGGCCCTTCTCGCCGTAAATTTCAAGCGGCGCCAACAAATAGCGGCCCATCACACGGCAACACATATTTTACAAACTTCTCTGCGACAAATTATTGGCACACACATCTCCCAGGCCGGTTCGCTGGTCAATGAAGCACAGCTGCGCTTCGATTTTACCCATTTTCAACCGCTAACCGAGGAACAACTGGTTCAGATAGAAAAATTTGCAAATCGCATCGTACGTAAAAATACGGCGGTGCATGTCTTTGAAACAGATTTTGACAGGCGTCCATCTCATTGCTTGGCACACTTCGGCGAACGCTATGGCAGCCGCGTGCGGGTCGTAGAAATTGGAGACAGCGCGGAATTGTGCGGCGGAACTCACGTGGACGCGACGGGGGAAATTGGGATCATTAAAATTCTCTCCGAGGGTGGCATAGCCGCCGGAGTGCGTCGCATTGTGGCAGTTGCGGGGGAAGTGGCGCAAAATTTGCTCACCGACACATTCCAACGGCAGAAAAAGTTGGCATTGGACTTTCACTGTGACGTGGCTGGGGTGGAGAATGCGGTAAATGGCCTGCGCGAACGCGTAAAAACACTGGAACGAAAATTAAAACGAATGGACGATGAAGCGGCTCAGCATCAATTGGCGGAACTATCTGCGAAGGCGGAAAAATTGGGCGATTGGGCGCTGATGCAGGAAAAAATTTCCGTCGGTGATACGAACACGCTGCGCACCATTGCCTCACAGTTGGCCGCGCGATTCCCGAAAAATTCCTTTCTCCTCTGCGCCCCGCTCGATGGAGCCTTCGTCTTTGCCGTCACATGCGGACGAGACGCCATCGCACGGGGGCAGTCTGCCAGAGAGATCGCCACCAATTTCGCGGAAAAAACCGGCGGACGCGGCGGCGGAAAAGACGATTTTGCCGCCGGAACAACCCCCGCAATTCCAAGCCGCTTAACCGTTGTTTGACAAAGGAATAGGCCAACAGTTTTCATGGAATCATCCATTGCTTTCAGTCACAAGTCTAAGGTCTGTTCGCTTGTTCCCATTGCGCATATTGCTGATCACTGATATGTGTTCCTGTTATTGCTATCTCAGCACCCAACTCATGCATTCGTTTCAGATCTTCTATTTTAGGTATCTTACCTGCTTCAGGTTTCACAGTCGGGAGCGTCATACCTTTTATGTAAACTTTCGTTTCCCTCTACTATTGCCCAGCTCTCGAAATCATTCTATTTTCAA
>JAITFC010000027.1 GCA_031281635.1 Puniceicoccales bacterium
GGGACGTTGCGGGATTTGTAATTCCAGAAAGTGTAATTTTTGCAAATTTTTCTTGCTTTCTAAAAATTCTCTCCTACCACGCCCAGGATGAATCCTATAGTTCCGTTTAAGAATGTAACATTTGAAAATGCGACGAGCACAGCCGAAGCTCTCTGGCCGCATGTTATAGATCGCCCGAATCTTCTCAGAGGGGCCGTGATTCTATTCGAAGCAAGGACCATAGCGGTCTGTGTGGCTCTATTGCTCGGCAACGGCGATCGCGAAAATCCGATTTTGCGTACTTTTCGGGCTCTTGAGGCGGGATATGATCGCACCGAGTTTCTACGTTTTTGCCTCAGTACCAAAAGCCTAGTCGATAGTACGTATGGATCAATGCTGGTCAAAGACAAAGATGGACGAGCGTATGCATCAGTGAATGAACATTGGGATGAGATTGAGCTGACGCTTCCAACTGTGTGCCAATTGCTGGCCGCCACCACATATGGTATCAGTGAAACACTTCCTCCTCCAGTCATTAATGCAATGCAACTATTTGTCAAAGGTAACAACAGTGAAAGAGCATGTATAGCATCGGCGATCGATTGGCTCTACTTGAAATCCCTCAAGGAATCAGAATTGCCGCTACAGGTTTTAAGCCCCCTTCCGCAATGAATAGCTGGAATGCCGAGGCGGAAAATTTTAAAGTTCCGCTGCTATAAGTGACTGCATCTTTTCTGGAATGCCTAAAAATTTTTAAAATTACAAATTTTCCACTTGAATTGGTGTGCAGAATATGTTCGAGTGTGGCGATGCGAGGACTGAGACGGGTATGCGGCGCGCTTTTCTGCGGATTGTGTGGCACGATTTTTGCGGCCTGTCCTCCGGAGACTGCGACGGATTTGGATGCGGGAGCGTTTTGGCAGGAATTCTATGTAAATGGCGTGGTGGCAGAAGTTAATGGCCGGGTGATTACTGCCGGTGAACTGCGACAGGAATTGCAACCACTGCTGGCGAAGATGGAAGCAACTTGTTCAACGCAAGAGGAATTCGACGGGCGCATGCGGGAGATGACACGGCGCGTGCTCAACGAGATGATCGATCGCGTACTCATCGTGCAGGCCTTTGAAAAGGACGGGAATCGCGTTCCGGAAATGCATAAAAATTTCCAATTGGATGAGTTCATACGCACGCGCTTCGGCGGGGATCGTGCTCTTTTTGTGGAAAAACTGCGTGAATGCGGTAAGTCCTTGCAGCAATTTAAGCGCGAAATGGAGGAAGCGTTCATAGTCGATTGGATGACCGAGCGCATCCGGCAGTCACGCGCGGAAATCAGTCCGACGCAGGCACGCAGCTACTACGAACAAAACAAAAGTGCTTTTTGCCGGCAACCGACCGTGCGTCTTAGACAAATTCGCGTGCCCGCGGACACTGATGGGACGTGCGTTGCAGAAATTTTGAGAAATCTGAGAGCCGGAGAAGATTCGGCAAAGTTGCGGGACAAATATAGCGCGCATACGCGAAAAAATGAGAATACCTGGCTCAGTGACAAGGAGATGGAAGAAAGTTTGGCCCTAGCCATTGCGGAGGCGGATGTGGGGGAGTTTGTTGGCCCTGTGCATCTTAGCGATTGCATTGCCATCGTTGAGGTGTTGGACCGTCGCGAAGGGTTTCAACTGAGTTTTGAGGAGGTGCAAGACGAAGTGGAAGGGAGGCTATTACGTGATTCCATGCGGGAAGCGAGGGAAGACTGGCTGCGTGAACTGCGGCAGTGTGCGCACATAAAAATTTATCTTTAGTCTATCATGGAGAAAGCAGAAAAATTTCATAATGAAGTGGTTACAATGCAAGTTGACGCTGGTCTCTACCTCATTGCAACGCCAATCGGAAACACCAATGACATTACCCCACGCGCGTTGCACGTTTTAATTAGGGTCGATGCCGTTGCCTGCGAAGACACACGGGTGACGGGTGGGTTGTTTAAACATTTCTCCATAAAACAATCACTATTTCCATATCACGAACATAACGAGAAAGTTATGGCCATTACCATTGCCGACCGCATAGCCGCCGGAGACGCCATCGCCTTAGTCTGTGACGCTGGTACGCCGGGGATCAATGATCCTGGATTTCGTGTCGTGCGCGAATGCCGACGCCGCAAATTGCCCGTTACAATCATCCCGGGACCATCCGCACCTGCGGCCGCCGTCGCTGCTTCCGGACTCCCTTCCGATGCGTTTCTCTACCTTGGATTTCCGCCGGGAAGATCCGTCGCGCGCAGATGTCTTTTCGAAAAATATCGGGACTTCCCACACACACTTATTTTTCTTGAGTCCTGTCACCGCATCCAAAAATGCATCGGCGATATCGTGGAAATATTTGGAGAAGAACGAACGGTTGCCGTTGTGCGCGAGCTAACAAAACTGCACGAAACGTGGCATGTCGGATCCGCAAAATCCGTTTGCGAAGAATTGTACGCCGTCAATGCCCGCGGTGAATATACGCTGATCATCGCGGCCGCTGATTTTACGCTCTGAATGGGTTGCATGCGTGGTAGTCCGCCGTGGCCGGGGGCGGTAACTCGATCGGACACATTTTTTTGTCCGAGTACGAATTTTTATTTACACGGCTATTTTTTCCGCATAATCGCAGGCAAATATGAGCGAAGATTCGGTTGGTATGTTGGAGGGGAATGCCCTTGTGGCGCAGTCTGGGGGACCGACTGTGGTTATCAATGCAACTTTGGCGGGAGTCATCCAGGAAGCACTAAATCATCCTTGCATTGGCGAAATTTACGGGTCCATGTACGGTCTTCGCGGCATGCTAGGTGGAAATTTTATCGATTTGGCACAGGAATCTCAACATATCATTCGTGGTCTGCGACATACGCCGGGAGCGGCCCTGGGAAGTTGCCGTTTCCACTTCCAAGAATCGGATTTGACAGGGATTTTTCATGTGCTGGACAAGAACAACATCCGCTATTTTTTCTACATCGGCGGCAACGGTTCTCAGTGGGCAGCCAACACCATAGATGCGCACGCGCGAAAAATCGGCTACAATATGCGTGTCATCGGCGTTCCAAAGACGATCGACAACGATCTCGCGGTGACGGACCACGCGCCCGGCTATGGCAGTGTGGTGAAATACGTGGCAACAACGGCTCGAGAGATTGCCATCGACGACCAATCCATGGGAGACTTCGATCTCGTTTCTATCGTGGAAGTTATGGGCCGCGATTCCGGGTGGATTGCCGCAGGATCCGTGCTCGCTCGCCACATCGGCACGCCATTCGACGCCCCGCACCTAATTTACATCCCGGAGCGGCCATTCAATGACGCAGAATTTCTCACATCGGTGCAGAAAGTCCTGGAGAACAACCGCTATTGTCTCGTGGTGGTTTCCGAGGGAATTCGTAACGCAGCCGGTGAGTACGTGCGCACGAGCGGCATCAAAGATCCTCTGGGACGGACGGAGTTGGGCGGTGCGGCAGAACATTTGCAATGTCTTGTGGAACAAAATCTTAAAATCAAGGCGCGAACGACAAAATTGGGCATTTCCCAGCGCAGTGCGGCCCATTGCGCATCCCTCCGCGACAATGAAGAAGCATTTCAATGCGGAACGAAGGCCGTGCGCAGTGCCATCGACGGCGAATCGGGAAAAATGGTGACGATCGTCCGCGAAAGTGACTCTCCCTACGCCGCTTCCTATGCTCTTGCACCTCTGTCAGAAGTCGCTGGAAAAGTGAAGGGATTTCCCGCCGCGTGGATCGACGAATCCGGCTCCATGATTTCTAGCAATTTTTTTCGTTACGTCTCTCCCCTAATCCAAGGGGAAGTCGTTGTCCCATTCAAGGGCGGCCTCCCCGAATACGTGCATTTCCGCGGCGCCAAACAGATCGAAAGTTCTCTGTTCAACCGGAGACGCTAGGCGACCCACCGATGCATAAATATGTGGCCCCGTTCACTTTCCTCGTCTTGCTGGTCCGGAGTTTCTTCGACGCTGGAAATGCGACGCGGGTTCGCAGAATTCTCCGCTGGCGGCACTTTTTTCCGCCGAAAAGCAACTGCGGTACATGTTTTTTCGGAGCTTTCCTTTGTTGTACGGCGCGGAGAATGTATCGGTTTAGTCGGCGAAAGTGGCTGCGGGAAAACGACTTGCCTGCGCTGTTTGTGCGGCCTACAAAAATTATCGGCCGGCGAAATCCTCCTCGATGGTCAACCGCTGTGCCGCATCTCACGCCGACAATTTTGTCGCCGCGTGCAAATTATTTTCCAATGTCCCTACGACGCGCTAAATCCGCTGCAAACTGTGGAATCCATATTAACAGAGCCGCTGCAATTGCATTTTCCGAAAATGAAGCGGACACAGAGACAAGATCGCATGGTAGAATTACTTAGCGCAGTGCAATTGAATGAAAATTTACTGCAGAGAAAGCCAGGTGCGCTCAGCGGAGGCCAGCGCCAACGTCTCGCCATTGCACGTTCCCTTGCCGTGAAACCGGATTTCCTTCTCTGCGATGAGGTCGTAAGTGCATTGGACGCAGCAATTCAGGGAGAAATTCTCGAACTCATCGGGACCCTCCGCAGGAAAACGGGACTTGGCGTACTCTTTGTTTCGCATAATCGTGCCGCCGCTGCCATTCTATGCGATAAAATTTATAATTTTTCCAACGGCCGTATGAGTCTGTTAAGTGCCAAAGACGCAACCTATTAGATAGGCTATCGTTAAACTTTTCTCGCCCGCGTTGTAGAACAGTGGGAGTCCTGAGTGAGGACCGGCCAAACCTAGCGGGAAAATATTGTGGCGGCACTTCGATTGTTTTTTAATTTCTCGACGCAATGCTCCCGTAGGCACAAATTCCGTCACATAGAGCCTGGGCAATTTCCTGCCTATAGCGTTCATTGACAATGCGCTGTCCCTCGCCTTTTGCCGTTAAAAATCCACATTCGACGAGGGCAGCTGGACACTGAGTAGATTCTAGAACGACGAAACGGCCGCGGCGCAGCCCTCTATCCTTTGTCATTGGGATGCGGTGCAACTCTTTCTGCAGGCAATAGCCGAGGTAAAGATTTTGTTCGTCGCAGCGATTATTGGGAAAAAATTCCCGGTCCTTGCCGCTCACATTCTGTAGGCGCGACGTGGACGGCATTCCCTGGCATGGCAAAATGTAAGTTTCGATTCCTTCTGCAGAGATGTTATCAGCGGCGTTAAAATGAATGCTCACAAAGAGATCGCAATTATTGTGATTGGCAGCCATGGAGCGATTTTTAAGGGGTATAAATTCGTCGGTTTTGCGCGTCAAAATGCAGCGTATGCCACGCATTTCCAGGAGAGTTTGCAGGCGCCGTGCGATGTCCAGCGTAAGTTTTTTTTCCTCCAAGCCCAGCGACGCCACACGCGAACCCGGATCCGAACCGCCATGGCCAGGGTCTATGCACACGCAGCGAATTGGGGCAATCGGAGGTGGCGACAGCAGTGGGACGAGCACGCGATGCCAATCCTGTTCACTCACACGTAGATGCCCCGCCGAACCGGAAACGGGACATTGGCCATAAATATTCACACCATTTAAGCAGTAGCAGGCGCTATTATGGCGACATTTCACCTGTAAATTCTTCCCCTGCAAGCGTCCGACATTTCCGCTTTCCTCATAGGATGCAACACTTTCGCTGCGCCGTGCCAGTTCACTGAGAGGAATGGCAGTGCAGCGCGTCGGGATGGCTCCTAGGTTTCCAACGAGCGTGGCGGTGCAGAGTGGCAATGCGGCAAAATGTAAGCAATGGAACATAATTTTGGACGTAAACCTTTTTTATACACATGCAAGAAAAATGTTACAATGCCAACAGTTCTTTTTCCTTGGCTATAAACAACGTGCCGATGGCGGTTATGCAGTCATCGATCTCCTTCTGCACAACTTTTTCCGCACGTTTCAGGTCATCCTCGGAAATTTTACCGGATTTTTGTGCCGCTTTAAGCACTTCCATCACTTCGCGTCGGATATTTCGTGCGGCAACGCGGCCAGCCTCGGCCATGGTGGATGTCCGCTTTACCAATTCCTGCCGCCTTTCCAGGCTCATTTCCGGGATTACGCAGCGGATGCGGTCGGCGTCGACGATGGGGTTGAAACCAATGTTAGCCAATAGGATGCCTTTTTCGATGGCGCGTGTTGTGCCCTTGTCCCACGGTTGGATGGAGATTGTGCGAGCATCGGGAGTCGTAATGGCCGCAATGTCCCGCAATTTTGTTGGCGTTCCGTATGCCTCCACTACGACGGAATCCACCATCGCCACCGTAGCCTTTCCTGCGAACACGGTAGCAAACTCCGCCTCAACGTGTTGCAGAACTTTTTTCAGTTGATCCCTAAGAATTTTCAATGCAACTGCTTGATCCATATTTCCTCGCTTTTCTAGCTGCCCGACACCAATGTGCCAACTTTCTCCCCCCGCGCAATGCGTAAAAGCGCATTTTGCTGCTCCATGGAAAAAATAACGATTGGCAAATTATGGCTGCGACAGAGTGAGATAGCCTCCAAGTCCATCACGGCAAGTCCACGGCGCAGAACTTCGTCGTAGCTAATGCAATCGAAACGTCGTGCCAGCGGATTCGAGCGTGGGTCCTTTTCGTACACGCCGTCCACGGTGCTTGCTTTTAGAATCA
>JAITFC010000095.1 GCA_031281635.1 Puniceicoccales bacterium
AGAAGCGGCTCAGGCGGCTGTTTGACTTTTGAAAAATGTCTATTGCAAACTTTTTAACTTTTCCCGATGATTGTACGCCAATAGCCACAGTGCCAGTAAGTGACGGGATGTGCATTTAGATTTGCGGACGTCATTCGAACACATTATCCGAGATGTCCAGAAAAAATTTGCCCAATCGCAGGAAATTTTTGCAATTCGCCATTGAATTCCTGTGAAAATTTTCTATGGGTGGCTGCGGAGGACGCGATTGGAAGCATTGAATTTGGTGCAAGATTTTTCTCTGCTGCTCACCGTTGCCGGTTTGGCTGCGCTACTGTCGCGGGCGCTGCGATTTCCCATACTCCTGGCTTACATCTTGGGGGGCATGCTGTTGGATGGCATAACTCACATTCAAGGTCAGGAAATTATTCACCAATTGAGCGAGTTGGGCGTCCTTTTTCTAATGTTTTACATGGGTCTCGAGTTCGATCTAAAAAAATTGCGCCAACTCTTCGGTCCGGCCATCTTAGCATTGCTTTTTCAAACATTTTTCATGCTATTTCTGGGTCGCGTACTGGCACCAATACTCGGCTGGGGAGGGCTCAATGGCCTATTTCTCGGGGGCCTTCTTGCCATAAGTTCCACAATGATCAGCATTCCCATCCTGGCCGAGCAAAATGCACTCAAGAAGAATTTTTCCCGGCTCTGCGTGGGTATCCTGATTTTCGAAGATATTCTCGCCATCTTGCTGCTCGTCATCCTCTCCGGCATTGCAATTACTGGCTTTTTCGACTGGGATGCCGTGGGCCGCATTACATTTTTGGTCGGTACCTTCGTGATCACGATCTTCTTCATCGGCCGGCTGCTAGCTCCGTCTTTCATCCGTTTGCTGCTAAAATTTCACTCGGAGGAAGTGCTCACCATCGCCAGCATCGGCTTTCTTCTAGCCATCGGATTACTGGCGGAAATTTCGCACTTTTCCACGGCTCTCGGCGCATTCATTGCCGGCGCCATCTTTTCTGGAACGGAAATTTCCGAGGCCATCGAAGAGCAGGTGCGCCCCATTCGCACACTTTTTTCCGCCATTTTTTTCCTGTCCATCGGCATGATGTCGGAACCGCGCCTACTTTGGCAGTATATTTTACCAATATCGTTGCTGACGGTATTGGTCTTTGCGCTCAAATTATTTTCCTGTTTTCTGGGACTTTTTCTCAGCGGACAGAGTGGCGAGGATAGTTTTTGCGCGTCGCTGGCCAAGGCGCAGATCGGCGAATTTAGCTTTGTCATTGCGTCTCTCGGCATGTCGCTGCACGTGACCGACGAAGGGCTGCTGAGCATCGCCATCGGCGTATCTCTGGGAACAATCGTTTGCACAACGATGCTAAGTCCTCGCGCCAAAAATATTTACGCTTCTATTTTACGCATTTGCCCGAAATCTCTCTGTAAAATTTCCAACATCTACGCCAACATGCTCATCATCATACGCAGCCACATTTCGCAAAATTTGCTTCTCAAACTGGCCATGCGCCCGCTCATACACATCATTTTCCATACATTCTTGTTCCTGGCCCTCATCATCACCGCGTCATTTTCTCTGCAATACATCGATCGATTCCCCTTCCTCGAAAATTGGGAGACGGCCGCGAACATCGGCGTTTGGGCGGGAACGGCACTGATTTCTTTGCCCATCCTCACACCCATCGTGAAGCACTGCAACTCGTTCCTTCTTGCGCTTATGGACAGTGCCCTAGCCTCCTCCAGTTCCAAGGCCCGCAATTTCTTGCCGCGACTGAGTGGGGTCTTGCGGTCGACAATTTTCGCTGGAATTCTCCTCATTTTCGGCGGAATTTTTCTGTCCGTCGCTGCGCCGTCACTGCCGAAGGGGGTCCCTCTGTACGCATTTTTTTTCCTGATTCTGATTGCTGGCATCCTGTTCCGCCGCCGCATGTTAAAATTGAATGCGCGGGTGGAGAGCTACTTCGTAAAAACATTTGAGCACGATGTCACGTCGCAGATGGAAGAGCAGAAGCAGCGCATGCTAAAAAAAATTCAGGAACAAGCATCGATGCAGCTGGAAATGGCGGAGGTGTCCGTCGTTGAGGGGAACTGCGGCTGCAACCGAAATATTGCCGACCTGCCATTGCGGGAACAATTTAATGTAAATGTGGCGGCGATGCGGCACGGTAAATATTCAACACTGTCGCCGCACGGACAACTGCCGCTGTTTGCTGGCTGTGAGTTGGTTCTCATAGGAAAGCGAGAGGATTTGGATCGGGCATCGAAATTTTTCGCGACGCCATGTCCAACCGACGAAAAACAACTCTTTGGCGGGGAAGGGGAGTTTGAAATTGCCAAAATTTATTTGCCGTTTGGTCACTGGCTGACTGGCAAATCTCTTATGGAAAGCTCTTTGCGCAAACAATACGGGGTTAATGTCGTGGGAATTTTTCGCGCAAATGGTACACTGCTGCTCCCGTCAGCTTCGGAAGTTTTTCTCGCCAATGATACCATCGCCGTCATCGGCTCCAAATTACGCATCGAACAGTTTCACCGCCTGATAGATGCCAATGTGATTCGGCCAGCCACGCAGACATAGACAACGTGGCGAAAAAAAATGTATTTTTCCGTTGACATTGGGAAACACCTTTCCAAGATTCAGCTGGCAGGAGTGCGCCTTATGGGTAAAAATGTTTTTTCTTTTTCGGTTGTGCTGGCGTCATTATGGTCGTGTGGAGTTCTATGTGGGGATGGGCACTTCCTTATTGAATCAGATACGTCCATCCCTATCGAGGTTGGGTTGGGACAACTGGTTGGAGCGCAGCATTCTGCAACATTCTCTCTCTGGCAGGGTGTGGAGGGCCGCTGCACCGATGTTTCTGGAGTTTTCGTGCAGGGAAGCATTGGCCGGGAATTTGACCGCCGCGAGGAGGTGCATCAGCGCACGACGACATTCCGCTCCGGAGCCATCGGCCGCGAATGGGTTTACAACTCTCCGCAGGCCAGAACCCACTACGGCGTTGCGGTTAGTTACACGAAAAATCGGAGCAATTTCCAGTGGCCATTTTTTGTGGAAGAAGGAAAAGCCCTCTAGATCCGTTGCCAAAAATGTTCTGACGAGAGCCGCGCTGTGCTTACCGTGAAAAAGTTTCAGCGACTCAAAACAATTCATCGGCTTTGAAAAAGCGCTTTATTTCCGCCCGTGCACCCTCCTGCGAGTCCGAAGAATGGATGACATTGTGTGTCTTATCCTTACCGAAGTCTCTGCGGATAGTGCCTTTTTCGGCCAGGCTGGGGTCCGTTGCGCCGGTCATTTCTCGCACAACGGCGATGGCACCTTCTCCTTCCAGCACGGCAATTACGACGGGCCGGGAAGTCATGTATGCAACGATGGCACCGAAAAACGGTCGCTCGGCGAGATGTGCGTAATGTTCGCGCAAGAGGACGTCGTCCAAGCGAATCATTTTCATGGCAACGATGCGCAAATGTGCCGCTTCAAAGCGAGCTAAAATCCTTCCCACGAGAGCCTGCTCCATGGCGTCCGGCTTAAAAATAATCAGTGTTCTCTCCATCTTTCAGAGGGTGATTGCGGAAAAGTTTTGCCATTGCAATTAAATTTTACGCTTGCCTTTCGCCGGCGAACTCTCATTAAGAACACGAGCTTCCATAGTTCAATGGATAGAACACCGGTCTCCGGAACCGGTGATTTGGGTTCGAATCCCGATGGGAGCGCCAAATCCTAGGAGGACATAGGCGGGGCCGATTGCGTGTGCATGTGCGCGTCGCCGGTCGATTTTATGCGACAATTGACGAAACACAGGAGCGGATCCCTGCGGGAACTGTGGACCATTGCCTGGCCACTCATCCTCACCGCCGCTGCCAATATGCTTATGTTGCTTGGAGATCGCATAGTCCTTTCCCACTATTCCACGGAAGCTTTCAATGCCAATCTTGCCGCGATGCCGTGGGTCTGGACGGCGTATTTCCCATTTTTAACGCTAGTCATGAGCGCCAATGTCCTCGTCGGCCGCTACAACGGTTCCGGAGAATTGCACAAAATCGGCCCCGTCATCTGGCAGGTGCTATGGTTTTCGGCGGCACTTTTCGTTCCATTGATTGCAATTTCCTATTTTCTTGCGCCATATCTACTTGCAGGCAATTTGCGCACTCTCGGCGTACCCTATTTGCGCATTCTGCTCCCGGCCACACCTCTGTCGCTGATCGCGTTTGGCGCCCTGGCATCATTTTTCGCCGGCCGCGGAAAAACGCGCTTTGTGTCCATCGTCTCTCTCTCTTCTAATTTGCTCAATTTTGTCCTCGACTACCTGCTCGTCTTTGGCATCGGGCCGTTTCCCGAAATGGGAATTTGCGGGGCTGCCTGGGGAACGATCATCGCCGAAGTTGCCGCCGTAATTGTCTATGCCATTGCATTTTTCTCCAAAAAAAATCGCGCCACCTACGCCGTTTTCAACTTCCGCTTCGACATGGAAATTTCCCGCAAATGCGTCCATATCGGTGCGCCAAACGGCTTTGCTGCACTTATTAACTTCGTCCTCTGGAGCTGGATCTACCAAATCATGGCCGGCTACGTGAGCGCGGAAAATTTCACTGCATTCGGCGTCAGCAATTCCTTCTATTGCACGCTACTCTTTTTCATTGAAGGTGTTAGCGCGGGCGTAGGGACAATTGCGGCCAATGGCTACGGGGCCGGAGATTGGAATCTTATCTCGCGCAACTCGCGGGCATGGCTATTTTTAGCCATAATTTTCAGCTTTTTCGCCTTTCTCTGCGCAATTTTTTGTCCCAAAATCATGCTTCTGCTTTTTCTTGGCGACGATGCGCCGAAGACGGAAAGTTTTTTCTCTGCGTTCAAGGTAATGCTCTGGTTAACCTGTTTGGCCCTCATCATCGGAAGCGTTGAATTCAATCTGCGCCACATGCTTACGTCATTCGGAGATGCCTATTTCATTATGGTGGTGAGTTTGTTCGGCTATGCGGGAATCGTGATTTTCCCAAGTTTCATCGCACTGCGCGCCACCCGCGACTCCTCCTCTTTCCTTGTTATGGAGGCAATTAGCCAAATTTTCTTGGCCATTGTCTTTTTCCTGCGCTACCGTCTCCATTGGCTCCGTCACCGTCCGCCCCCTCCGGTCTAAGAGGTTCTGCCATTGGCGTTCAACGCCGGAAAGGTTCGGAAATTGGCGCAGCGTTCAAAAATGCTCATGAATTTTCTTGACTTTGAATATCGCCTTCTAACACTGTGAACAAATGTTCGGTTTTTTGGCAATGCATCCCGGACTGGAACTCGGTGCTAGCGGAGTTTTAGGTGTCATAGCAGCTGCGGCTATTACCGCAGTGGTCGTTCTGTGTACGACGCCAACGGCGACAATACCGTTTGTCACTCTCATGTCGATTAACCCCATCACTGCGGGAATCATTGTGGCTGCTGGATTG
Source organism: Puniceicoccales bacterium (assembly GCA_031281635.1). Taxonomy (GTDB): domain Bacteria; phylum Verrucomicrobiota; class Verrucomicrobiia; order Opitutales; family JAIRLM01; genus JAITOA01. Next base: position 5,431 of record JAITFC010000095.1, read on the forward strand.
ACATTTTTGTGCGTCGTTCTAGTTGCCCATTACGTATTCCACCGCAACTACTCAACGTCTGATTTGGTCATCATCGCGCGTGATCCAGATCCCGTGAGGCTTGTGAGCAGGTTGAAAAACTCTGGGTATTATAGGGGCGGAATAATTTCTGTGGATTATGATGGAATAGATCCATTTACCGCAGAACGATTGCGCGATCTTGGATTTCTTGTCTCCATCGGAAAAACAAAGCCATGCCACGCTAGAGGCGAGTTGGGCCAAGAGATCATAGCAAACATGGTACGGGTTATGAGGGATGCAGGTTTCCCTGAGGCTGCTATCGGAACGGTGTTTAAGGTCGGCCATTACATACTACCACCACATAGACCACTTACGGATGGACAATTTGCAGCATTGCGGAGTATGCCTGTGGCAATAGAATGTGAAGCGCGTAAATATTTGCCGCGATATAACATAGTTATGGTCGATGGAGATTTTTCCCAACTTGCCCAGAAAAACCCCGAAAATCCGCCCGCTTTGGTGATATTGAAAAATGACGATGCTTGCTTCGAAAGGGCTCAAAGATGGCAAGAACTAGGTTGGTTTGTACTGCTCCATACGGGACGTGAATTCGATAGCGCAAATTTAGATCTTTTTATAGAGGTAAATAAAACGCATTTTTCGGCAATCTACCAAGATAAAGATAACTGGCCAGAATACATGTTCTATGACCATGACGGCTTATGTGCAGATAGTACGGAAATACTAGGGAGAGCACGAGACGCTGGCATGTCTGTGCTCCTTAGGCCAGTGGCAACTGAGCTCAATTACAACAATTTTTGCGCTTCCTATCGAGCTTTCTATCATTCTCGTCTTCCCTGTGACCCCTTCGTTCCCATGTCTTCCAGTCCCCGCTCCGTAGACTGGCAGTGGAAATCTTTACGCGTAGACGATATTGACCTCCGCGAAGAAGGTGATGTTCGTGAAAATGTGTTTTCCAAGAAAATGATAGAATATGCCGTGAAACTGCGAATCCGTCTAGATTGGTCATTGTCGCCCCAGGAAAAAGAAGCCGTGGGATTGCCAGCCGGGGAAAGTGAGGTGGTCCCTAGGGACAATGTTGAGGAATTACTGAGTGATTTCAGTAATCCCACCTCTCGAGATGCGCTCAAGGGGTTATTACGGGGAAAAGAGCTACACGTGGCAAATCTTCGTCCGCCGTTTAATGTTGAAAATCTTGTGTGGCTGAGGGAAAACTGCCATGTTGGCATACGCATTTTGTCCAGTTTAATTTAATGTTTTTTGTCGCAGACCACAATAATATTTTCTGCCATCGCCCATTCAAAAAGTTTTGCGTTTCCGTGCGTCCGCGATAGAAAGTGTGCGTGATTACGCAGTTGCAAAAATTTCTATCCCACCATCGCCGCTGGCTTATCGCCGTTTTGCTCATCGTCGTGGTGATTCCGTTCGTTTTTACCATTGGTGCTGCTCCCGGCATCGGCTTTGGACGTGAGGGTCGGCGCCGGCATTTCTTTTCCATTTCCCTCAATTCCGATGAAGATCTCCTAAGTTGGCAGAGGGCAACGGCTCTGGGACTGTTTTTTGGCGGAGTGGATGATGTACCCCTGGACCGTGCCATGGTGGCGCGGGCAGCCTGGGAAAATTTGGCACAAGAGCTGCAAATTCCCGATCCACGCGGGCGGCAATTGGGAGATTTTGTGCGCACGAGGCCGCCATTTTTGGATGAAGCTGGCCATTTTTCCCAGGAGCGCTACGGCGAATTTTCGCGTGCGGTGGTCGAGCAGGGCAAAAAAGTGGAAAATTTTGTTGCGAAGGTCATGGCCGACGATTGGCGCATTCATGTAGTTGCGGAGACGCTGGCGGCGGCGGATTTTTCCGTCCCATTAGAAGCACAACTGCAAGCGCAACAGTTACTTACCAAGTGGACGCTCCGCGAAGCGATTTTGCCATTTGCCACCTTTCATCCGGACATTCCCGTGAATGACGACGATTTGTATTACTTTTTTTCGACCCAGCGGGAGCGCTATGACATTCCGGAACAAATTTGTGTGGATGCCATTTTCTTCCCAGAGGGTGCTGAGAAGAATGCGGTGGAGAAATTTATGGATCTTCTTTATGCGGAAGGTGTTACGCAAAAATCATCTCCCTGGAGAGAGGTCGCAGAAAAATGCGGCGGGATAGTGTATGCACTGGAACCATTTTCCGAAGATAGTCAGCGTACCATCACCGAGATTCCACAGGAAGTTTTGCGCACGGTTTGGACACTGACGGATGAGCTGTTTTTCGGTGATCCAATTGATTCTAGTGGTGGAACTTACATTCTTTTATTGCGGGACCGCATTGAACCGGTCGAGCGGCAATTCGAGGAAGTGCGGGAGTTGGCAGAAAAACACTACATCCAGCGGGAGACGGTGAAAATGTTCGCACAATATGCTCGGGATGTGCGCAATAAATTGATGGAGCAAATGAATTCCGGCGACGATTTTGCAACGGCAGCACTTGCCAACGGCATGGCACTTGGAAATGCGCAAATATTTACCATGGAAGCGCGGCCAGAAGATCTGACCGCGGAGCAGATGGCCACGATTTTGCTTCTTAATGAGGGAGACATCTCGGAATTTTTGTTGGTAAAACCGGATTTGCATCTGTGGCATGTTGTTGCCAAGGAAGCACCTAACGAAGAAATGTTGCCGAAGATCATTGACCGCATCATCCGTGAAAATTCTGCCACATCCGGGCAAATGGTTATTCCTCAAATCATCGAGGAACAAATTGCGGATGCACTTAAAAAACTTTGAACCGCAGAGTGTTGTGAGTATAAAACATTTTTCAAAATCATCATGAGTTGGTTCAAAATTACCCGTCTGAGTTTTGGAAAATGCCCATAGAACTTTCAGCATTGACAGATTTTTAGAAATCGCTATAAGAGCAGTGTAGAATGAGCTCGTTTTCCGTTGATGCTTCACGCATGGAGCAACTGCGTGCATTGGATGAAAACAACAATGCGCTATGTAGAAGTTTGAATCCGCAAGCACATCCGGGAATGTATACATTGCACATGGATAGATTGACTTTCTGCCATTGCATTCAAGCCATCATTATAACCAGAGGAATTTCTTGCTTTTGCGCGCTCTTCGTTTACATATATAACTTCTTCCCAATACGCTATCGTTCCAATGCAGATGTAACGATTGTTAATTCCGACATTTTGATGCGACGACCGGTGGACCGAGCTACCATCGCCAGATTTTGCCAAATAATAGACGATGGGCTGGCCAACGGAAGCATCGAAAATGACACGCCGGTGGTAAGAATTGCCCGACTCTGTTACGGAGAAAATTTTGACAATGCTGAGGGATTATTGGCCGACGTCGTAAGTGATGTGCTTTTCGATGTTAAAACCACACAATCTCTACGATTTGGCGACATAGCAAAACTGCAATATAGCAATATGGAGGTCAGTGGATATTTCAACTCTACTAGAATTGAATTTTTTATCGCGCTATTGAGCTATTCAAGCGGTATGCGATATTTCTTTGGAGGACAATCAGATAGCCCTATCATAGCGATTCATGCTGTGTCTCCACATCTTCTGAGAGTGGGCCATCAGCAGGGAAATGTTGTGGAAGATCTTTTCTGCGTTGTGGAGGGTATTCCATTGCGTAAAAGTATGGGAGAAAATGAGGAAGATCGAATGAGGGATTTAGCAGACAAGTTCGGGGAGACTGTCGAAATTTTTCTATGCCCAAATATACAAAATAAGCCACACGGAAACGCGTGTTGTTGGGCGTGTAACACTTAAAAATGCATGCGAAAAAGTTTAAAGCTGGGCTGGGGAAAATCCTTTTCAAAGCAGGCGAATAAGAGGCTCAACATCAAATATTTGCCGACGAAATTTCTCCGGCAGATGAGGAAGGGGCAATTATTTCTTCGGAGATTTGCCGTGATCCCAAAACGCAATCAGCACCGTTCCAATGCAAAGAGCACTGTCGGCAACGTTGAATGTGGGCCAGTGATAAAGTGCTAAGTGTATGTCAATGAAATCTATGACAAAGCCGGTGCGCAGGCGATCCAGCAAATTCCCCATGAGCCCGCCGCAGACGAGGCCGATGGCAATTTGATTGGCTAAATACTCGAAGCCGAGACGCTTACGAAAAAAAAAGCCGAGGAGCAGTGCCATAATCGACAGAGCAATGAGGAAAAATCGTCGACCGGACAGCAAATTCCACGCAGCTCCGTCATTGTATGCGACGACCAAACGCAAAAATCCGGGAATAAGTGTCTGCGGTTCAGCCAAGAAACGCGCGGCGAGAAGTTTTGTAACTTGATCCAGCAGAAAAACCACTGCAAACATTGCGACAAAATATCTACTCTTCGGCAGCCTCTTCATCGCCGTGATTCACCGCATCCACATCGTCGCCATCGAATTGCAAAAATGCCAGGCCGTGCTCCCTCTTTTTTTCCTGCAACATGCGTTCATACTCCTCGCGACCGCGCAGGGAATGACGGGCAAAGGGAATGGCCGTCAAGCGCTTGGGATCAATTGCGTCGCCAGTTTGTTCGCAAATTCCGTAGGTTCCACGGCGCATGCGCTCCAGTGCGGCATCGATTTCGCGTAACAATTCGCGCTCATTTTCCACAAAACTCAGAGCTCGCTCCAAGTCTGCGTGTTCCGCAGCTCCGTCGATGCTACTCTGGCGCAAGGCGCCGGAAGGATCCCCCACCTCTGTCCCCTGTGGCTGCAATGTCTCATCGCGGTGCTGCGCAAAACGTTGCTGCAATTCTCCACGCATCCCAATCAGCAAATCAAAATATCTTCTCCACTTTTCTGGGATTGTCGCGCGCTCGCAATTCACCGGTTCCTCCTCGGCGTTCGGATCGAATCCGAGTATGTCAACGATGGAGACGGCAGCGCGTTTGGACGCAATAATTTGGGTAGGTTTTTGCGAGGCAACTAGCTCATTGGCAGTAACTTTCCCCACGACTTTATGCTGCTTTTTTCCAGTCAATTTACTGGGACTTTTCTCCCCTACGCCCGTCTCCGCTTTCCGCGCGCCAGCCTGTTCCCTCGCCAGGAGAACCTCCCGCACATCGTCCATGGTGAACGCACCGGCCGCGGCAAACTTTTCCCTCGTCTTTTGCTGCGTTGTCATGCTCTCCTCCGTAAATTTTTCTGCAAATAAATGTCTCCACCAGCGGCCCACAGACCAAGCGGAGATTTCAAACCGCCACCCCAGTGACTTCTCGTCCAAAGGGCCGAAACATTGGGTGTACGGCAAACGCCATGCGTCAATACTCTTTTTGCACCGCATCACAAATTTCATCGTACGCATCCAACTAGACATTTTCAAAATAGCGAAGGAGTGGTGCGATTCAGCAAAAACTAGCATTGGGCGCGCATTTCCAGGCGAGCCAGTAACACCGTGGCGGGGATTGTGATGCAGGCACCGACAAGGACCGTGGGCAGTGGATGCTCCGCGAAAACGATGTAACCGCTTGCGATGCTGAGAAAAAATTCCACATAGCGATAGGGGGCCGCGGCCGACGCTTCTACCAGGCGAAATGCGCGAATGAGACAGAAGAGCAAGAAATGAGCGCAGAGACTGAGGCAGATAATGGGAAGCCAGTGACTGTGCGCCACCGGTTGCCAGAGTTGGCAGGCAGGGAAAATGGCAAAAAGTGCGGTCGCGGCGGAGGTGTAAAAGAGGTTGGCCAACATTTTTTCCGATTGCGCAAATTTCCGGTTAAGAACGTCTAAGGAGGCAAATAGCGCCGCAGAAATCAGCAAATAGCCGCAGGAGCCGCAGAAGACTTTCTCCGGAGAACCAACGGCGACAAAAACTCCGAAAAAACCTACGAAAGTAACCAGCCAGCGCGTGGTGGAAACTCTTTCGCGGAGAAAGACTTTTGCCATTGGAAGTAGGAATAGTGGAACGGAAAAACCGAGCAGAGATGCCGTCGACAGTGGCACATCGCGCAGCGCTAAACACCAGAGACCCATGGCCAAAAGCAGCAAAATCCCTCGCAATGCGTATAGCCAGGGCCGCGCCGTTGTTCCGCTTTGCCGCCAATTTTTTAGGACAAAAGGGAGAAGTATGATGGAACCAACAGCATAGCGCAAAAATGTTACCTGGAGCGGATGCAAATGCTGACTCAGCAATTTCATCAGTACGTCGCAGCACTGCCCAGCGCAGAGGCTAAGCAAAAACCACGAAATTCCAAAAATATACGAGAATTTTCCCATGACACTAGGCGCGTTGGAGTGCGCGCATGGGTGTTTATGTCAGAGTGTTTGTCAAACTTTTTTTAAAAAATATAAAATGTTTTTTGGGTGAAAAATGCAAAGATTTTCTTGACGAGAGTAATTAGACCGCTAGAAAAATCGCAGCTTGAGGAAATCATGGCATTGAAAATTCGTTTGCAGAAGAACGGCAGGAGGCATCGACCGCTCTATCGGATCGTTGTTGCGGAAGCTAGCGCACGACGCGATGGAAAGTTTGTGGAAGTTTTAGGCAACTATAATCCGAGTCCCCAGGGAAAGGAAGAACCTCTAACGGCTCGGCTGGAGCGCATTGACTACTGGATCGGCGTTGGGGCACAACCGACGGACACAGTTCGCGGGCTTATTCGGCAGGTCCGTGCATTGAAGAAAATTAGTCGAGAGAGTTCAGCGGCAGCGGTCTAGGTGGACATGGAAGACAGCGGCGAGGTGCGCCTGCGCGTGGACGTCCTTTCGCTGTTTCCGCGCATGATGGATAGTTTCGTCGCGGAGAGCATGTTAGCCCGTGCCATTTGCCGGGGACTGCTTGGCTTTTCTTCGCGGTCCATTCGCGAGTGGGCAACGGACAAACACGCAACGACCGATGACAGGCCATTCGGCGGGGGCGCGGGGATGGTGCTGAAACCGGAGCCTATTTGCAGAGCCATCGACGAGTTGCGTCGGGAAAATTCTCGAGTCATTTATCTTTGCCCGGATGGCATGCCTTTGCGTGCAGATTTGGTCAAACAACTTGCGCAAGAACGACATCTCATATTGCTTTGTGGCCATTACGAAGGAATAGACGAGCGAGTGCGAGAGAGATCCGTTGACCTTGAGATTTCTATCGGAGATTATATTTTAACCAACGGCGTTCTGGCAGCGGCGGTGCTTTTGGATGCGGTAGTACGCCATGTGCCCGGAGTTCTCGGAGCGGAACAATCTCTTCTGCAAGATAGCTTTAATGGCAATTTGCTCACCTATCCACAGTACACCAGACCGGAAGTTTTTGAAGGCCGGCGGGTCCCTGAAATTTTATTGAATGGGGATCACAAAAAGATTGACGACTGGCGAAAACAGCAGCAGATAGAGAGAACGCGGCGGCGACGCGAAGATCTTTTTGGGAAATACGAAAATGAACGAGAAAATTCGAAAGGCATTGGAGGGCTCCATCAAGGCGGAGCGGCTGAACAGTTTTAAGATTGGCGATGGCGTCCGCGTGCACGTGCGCGTTTCCGAGGGCGATAAGGAGCGCATTCAAATTTTTGCGGGCATTGTCATTGCGCGCAAGGGCACTGGTCCGACGGAAACATTTACCGTGCGGCGCATCTCGTTCGGCCACGGCGTCGAAAAAATTTTCCCAATCCATTCCCCGACAATTGAAAAAATTGAAGTTGAACGGGAGAGCGTTGTCCTGCGCGCAAAGCTTTACTACATGCGCCAGCGCATCGGCAAAAAAGCTATGCAAGTTAAAGAGAAAAAAATCAACACTCACTGAAGTTGCGCAAATCCCTGCGGGTGCATGAGTTGTAGTGTGCAAAGTTAGAGATAAAGCCAGTGCGTAATGTGAGATTCCCCGCATGCAATCATCTAACTCATCGCTTTATGCGCCATTTTCCAGTCGATTGGCAGATCGCGTTCGACTGGCAAGCCGTAGCGGCGTGTGACAGCAAAGCGGAATTCGCGTCTCCAACCTTCCAGGCAGTCCGGCACGATAAATCCGTCGATGTCATTATCATACACAATTTCTGACAATTCGGCAAAATGATTTGACCGCGCATTTATTCTGATATTTTTGAGAAACGTTGGTTCCCGCCGGCCGAGGGAAAGAGAAAGACGCATGCCGTCGTCCGTCAGCTCGATAAGTATTGTACGCAATTCATAGATACCAGCCGCTTTGAGCCGCATATTGAAAATTCGTCGCAGTTTTTGGTCGGCACCGTGAACGTTACAAAAAATTTGGAAGGACATGCAAGCGGCGAAAATAGCATTGCGCACGGACAGCAGGTGTTCCGGTGAGCGCGAAGGATTTATGGAGCGAATATCGTCACCCAGTAGCTGCTCGACCATTTCGATATATTTTTGAAATCCGACGTTGCGGTGCTTGAGCATAAAGTTGTCAAAAAAATCACTTGAATTCTTCATAGTCAGCACTTCCTCGCGGTAATTGCTGGCTAACTCTGCCCCGGCCACACCGGCACTGGGCGCCATTTTCGCGACGACTGCACTTGCCTTTGGGATGAGGTTGTAGCCGTCGTCGATGCGCCTACCGTCATTTTTGCGCATATGACCCAGAAGTGACTGCAACTGGTCCCGCAGAGAACGCGCGGATGTCATTTGTTTTTTATTGGCTTCGAGGTAGTTCTGCGTCCGCTTCAACTTCTTCTTGCTCACATCATCCGTTTTTCCCTGCAACTGTTCCAGCAGTGACTCCGCTGCGGATTGTTGGGAAGCATAGGCCGCAATGTCTTCTTCCACACAGGCTTTCGCGCAGCTCAAAAAATTATGCTGCTCCGCAGTGGACTTTGATTCCGCCATGGCCATGCGCAGCAAATTACGTAACTCCTTCGGGTAGGCGCTCAGATCGGTTTCCTGCGACGCAAGATCATGGGTTTCTCCCTTTGCTTCCTCTCCCTCGGCTGGCTCTTCTTCGGCCAGTCCCTCCTTGTCAGTTCCCGCGGCAGCCCCCTCCTCCTTCTGGTCCGCAGCCACCATTCCACCACCATCGGGAATTTCCTCGGCAGGTTCGCGCATCACGTTGTCGCGCAATTGATTAACGAAATTGAGATAGCGTGGCCCCCCGTTTTCATCGCCCATTTTTGCAGAATGGGACGTCGCAATTTGGGATTTTTTTCGCTCAATCTGCACATCCGACGCTGCGCCAGCGGATTCCCGTTCCCTGCGCTTTAGCACCTGAGACTCGTCCTTCGGAAGCAATGATTTGGCCGGTTTGAATGGCACCGTTGTTTCCGGGACTGCTTCCTCGGGTGCCACATCGGAAATGCCCATCTGCCGCTGCAATGCCTGAATGGCGTTCTGTAAGTTCAACGACCCCGTCGACATGTAACCTCTCCAGCCGCCAAGACTTTACGCGCAACGTTAGGACTTTGGAAGAAAATTTTCAGGCAAATTCTGCACAAATTAATGTGGCCATTTGGGACTTCTTACTTCTCTCGGCAAATCGTGCGAATAATCACTTGCACAATTTCGCCATCACGCAGCAGGCGCAGGTTCATGGGCATATTTGGCTGGGCAAAAAAAAGTGTATCATAGAGATCAGCCATGGTCCCAATGGAGTGGCCGTTAATGGACACAATGTGGTCACCGGGGATCAAGTTAGATGCGGCAGCGGGGGATTCCGGCTCGACCCTTTCCACGCGAACGACACATTCACCCAATTCACCTCGAACGAGTTGCGCATCAACCCCCACGTATGCATGGCGCACGGAACCGCAAACAAGTATGTCGCAGAGAATGCGGCGCATGGCCCTGGCAGGCAGGAGGAAACTGCCATTTGTCTGCGAAATGGATGCCATGAGAACTCCCACGAAATTGCCGTCGAGGTCGAATATCGGTGAGCCGGGGGCGCCGGCGTTGGACGGGAGCGAGGAACGCAGATATGTCGTTGGGAAGTTGTGTGTGCCACAGGAAATGTTCTGTCCGCAAATAATTCCCAAACAAGGACTTGGATCGAAGCCAATCTCACAGGTAATGCCGAGCAATTGTGTCGTTGCCACCGGTAAATTTTCGTCATTGCCGAGGGAGAAATTGGGAAACGACCCACCGCCATTTCCGCGTAAACGGAGCACGGCAATATTCGTAGCACAGTCCACACCAATGACTTCGGCATAATAAGACCCACTGCCACACTCGACGATGATCTCGCTTGCACCCTCAACTATTCCCGCTGTCGTCACCAAACAGCCATCTTCCCGAACGAAAAAACCTGACCCCGTCCGCAATCCGTCGGTACCATCGTCCCGCGTCCGCACCCCTGAAACGCGCACCACAGCATCGGCGTACATTTCGTAAACCTGGCGCAGGGGGTTGCAGACACCGGTCGATTGCGACGCAATGAGACGACTAAGACCCGGAGTGGCAACAACATTTGTGCCTGCAATACCGCTGGCAACTAGCAAAAGTCGCAGCAAAAGTGTGACATGCCCGCGCTCCACAATCCGTCTCCGTTTCCTTCCGTTGCATAGGTTTTGGCTAATCTAACGGCACCGACGAAGCACTTTCTGAAATAATGTTTGCGCTGTCAATCATTTTTTATGGCTTGGCGCAGATGGTCATGCGGGTTCGGGACCACGTTTCCACTGAAGTTTTGGGACACAGACTCCACGGCGACAACGGCTAAAAAAACAGCCATAGCTGAACTTTGAAAAACATCTAACTTTCAAAATGGCGTCTGGCAAGCGCTACGAATTTTTTCCCCAAACTCTGCGGCGATTGACTGCGTAGTGGGGCCCGTCTTTTTGTCGCCAATTGCACCCCCATCCACGGCGGCAATGGGGCGAATTTCTCCGAGATTGCTGACAAGGAAACACTCTTTAGCCATCTGCAAGTCTCTCACGGTGAGAGGTTGTACATTGCAATTGTGTCCAAGATCTTTCAAAATATTCACGCTATTTTCTTGCATGGGCGATGCCGGAGTCGTTTCTGGTACCCAAATCGTACCGTCGCGGATTGCATAGATGTCTCCGCCCGTGCACGCTGCCACTGTCCCGTCCCCATCCAAGATCAGAGCTTCTTCGTTGCCTTTTTCGCGGGCGCGGTTGCGTGCAAATGCCGTCCCTGGACCACATTGCAAATTTCTCTCCAATAGCAGCATTTCTCCGCTAATCGGCGCATTCGGCAGAGACATAACGGCAATGGGTGCGGGCAGTTTATCATCGGACTTTTTCACGCCCATTGGTATAACAATTAGCGCCGCTTCAATTTCCGAAATTTTTTTTTCCGCTGAGGCCTCGTTTGTCCCTTCCACCGGCTCATTGCTCACCTTTCTTTCTGGCATCCCAGCACTCAGAATAAGACGGACAACGCCGTCGCATCCGGGGAAACCACTCATCTCGCACGTGATGGCAAGAGCTTCTTTGATGTCATTCACTTGCCACGGGAACGGCATTTGCACTTTTGGCGCGATTCCTTGCAGAAACAGCAACCGCTCATCGAGGTGAAAAAATTTTCTATCGCGGCAAACAAACGTATCACGGACGCCGAGACCGCGCAGAAATCCTTCGCCGAGAACATGTACCTTCGCATCCTCCGGTTCGTAGAGCATTCCATTGATGTAGACCTTCACGGACGTAGTCTAGCCGGATTTTCAGGAAAAGAAACCATTTTTTGAAACCGCCGCCCGACATTCCACAAAAGTGAGAAGCCGGTATACAATCGCCGGAAGCAGCAGTCATGTGGTTTTCCTGCAAAACGTTGGACACCATAGAAGAAATAACATTTTTTTGTTGCGTTACCGTAAAATAAATTCTCATGTTGGCGCATGAAAGTTAGCATACAGTGGTTGCGGCGCTGGCTTCCACGGTTGCATACGTCGGCCGAGGAAATCGCGGAAGCACTCACAACATTGGGGATTGAAGTGGAAGGCGTGGAGCATTTTAGCGTCCCCCAATCGCACCTGATCGTAGGCGAAGTGGAATCTTTCGAACCGCATCCGCGAGCGGATCGTCTACGTCTTTGCCGCATAAAAACATCTGCAGATCAATCGCGACAAATCGTCTGCGGGGCGCACAATTTTTCAGCCGGCGATCGCGTTCCCGTCGCATTGCCTGGATGCTCCCTCCCAGACGGTCGAGAAATTCAGCTGACACAACTTCGTGGAGTGGAATCGGATGGCATGTTATGTAGCGCAGAAGAATTGGGTCTC